>PWXL01000105.1 GCA_003561145.1 Candidatus Atribacteria bacterium | reverse complement strand
CTGCTGCTGCTGAACTTCGCGCCCATTGTAACGGAAAAGCAGGGCTTCACGGCTCTCCCCCCGGCCTTGACCGGCCCATAAAGGTGTGCCTTCTACGGTGCGAAAATGAAATGTTACCTCACGCAGGGAAAGAGCGAGTAGTTCCGGCCCCTCACCTATATCATTCAGGAATACCACTACGGATGCATCAACCCAATTATTTAAGGTTTCCACATCCAGCCAATCGTATCCTGCCAGGGGGATATCGTTCGATTCGGGAACCGGGCATACGAAGAAGCTTCCGTTTCGATGAGTCAGTATCCCTGGTATTATGTCTACCCTTCCCTCAGCAATAATCCCCCCGGTCGTACGTGGACAATTGAATGTACTGTCGGCATACGATAGTGAAACAACCGCTATATCGTCGTCATATACATAACCGCAGACGACGGCTTCTTTCCCAACCTCAAGCGCGATGCCGGTCAGTTCCCGGTGATCATGGTCCCCTAAATGAATTTCATAGAGCTCATCCGCCGTTTGCACAAACCATTCTCCGCCCATGGTCAGCAGGGATCCGGAAATAATACCTATTTCACCCAGAGCGACAAAGTCCCGGCCGCTCAAACGCTCTTCCATTTCTTCCCATCCTTCTTCGTGATCCGGGAATCCCATTCCCCCGAAATTCGAAACACTCTCACTGTGCGCCCCCATACCAACGGCTGAAAACAATACGACACACAAAACCACACTACAGATCAAAAAACGTTTCATTGTCACATCTCCTTTCTCAGAGCAAATCACCTATGTTCATAATATGGATTCATCCTCAAGAAACCTTCAAGGAATCATAAAAATTTGGTAAAAAGATACTATTGAAAGAATATGGTATAATTCTTTAGAGAGAGGAAAGTGAATAGACAATCATGCCACCATAGCAGCCCAATCCTATAAACACTTGGTAGAGAAAATAGCTTTTCTTCTTTTACGAGATACCATGACACGTCCGGTATTCCTGTAACGGCCTCATAATGAATATCAAAAAATTTAAAAAGTATTAATAATACGCATTTACTAATAATAATCCTCTTTTTAAGTTTATTTAATATAATATGTTGCTAATATTATATTTCTTATTTACCTTTCTACACTTCCATAAGCCTTTTTAAGTATGAAATGTCTTGACTCCACTGACAGCGTGCTTTATAATTACCAGTTGAAGCAACATCTCTTTCCAAACAAAATTATGACGAGGGAGGATGTATCATGAAGAAGTTATTGCTGGTGTTTCTGGTTGTGGCGTTCCTGCTTCCCGCCACCTTGGCCGGTGCGCAAACGACGGTCACCGTGTGGTTCGGGCGCCAGGAGTTCATCCCGGCGGATGAGTTCGTGACCTTTCACGCGGAAAATCCCGATATCCGTGTAGAGTTTGACGTCATTCCGTTGGAAGAGTCTCACGTGGACTTCATGAGAAACCACGCGGTCGGTATAGCGCCGGATATCGTGCAGATCTTCCATGAATTCACCGCTACCATGGTTATTCGGGGAACGCTGCTTGATATAAGCGAATATATCGAAGCCTGGGCGGAGGAAGATCCGGAGGACTTTGCCGACATTTACGATATCGCATTCACTCTGACAACCTATGAAGACGGTATTTATGGTATCAACATACATTCGGCTCCCTACTACATGGGGTACCGCAAGGATTGGCTCGCAGAAGCCGGGTTGGAAGAACCCCAAACCTGGGAAGAACTGCTCGATGCATGCAGAATCCTGCAGGAAGAAGTGCTCACCGGTGACCAATTTGCTTACGCACAGCCCGGTGGCGCCCACCACCCGCCCTTCTGGATGACGGCGACCTTCATGTCCATGGGCGGCCAGTTCAGGGATACCGGCACCCCGATCATTGATTCAGAAGCAGGCATAGCGCTCATTGAATTCTACCAGACGCTGGCCAACGAAGGCCTGCAGGACCCCGAATCGCACGCCTGGGCCTCCGGTGACTTCCGCGGAGCCTTCATGGGTGAGCGGGCCGCCTTCTTCCCCGAAGCGATCAATATCTTCGCCTACACCCAGGATGTGCTGGACTACGCCACAGAATGGGAAGTGATGGTGCAGCCGCCGCGGGAAGGAGCCGAGGATGATTTTGTCGTCAATACCTTCGGGTGGCCCTACATGGTCAACTCTGATACCGAAGATTCCGAAGCGGTCATGAAAGTCCTGCGTTACCTCTTCGATCCTGAAATCGTAAGCGATGTCGCACTCCGGTACCAGCCGGCCAACCGCGCAAGTGTTTTGACCAGTGAGGCGTACTATGAGGCACACCCCTACTTCCCGATTCTCGAGGAAGCTCACGGCCAGCAGGTTCCTTACCCCGTTCATTTGCGGAGTGTCGAGCGCGCCGATATCCTGAACGAGATGAAGTTTGTAGCCCAGCAGGTACCCGCCCAATATACTCCTGAAGAAATCGCCGCCCGCTACCAGGATCTCCTGGACGCGCTTGACTAGTGCTCAAGATCACACGTAGAAGAACAACCGGCCGGGAAGCATACTCCCGGCTGGTTCCATTTCCATACAGGAGGCTCCAGAGTGGCAGAAACCACCACTATGCAGGTTGAACTCAAAAAGCTCAACAGGTATAAACGGCTCAAAAAAACTATTCCCTACTGGTTGATCCTTCCGTCCCTGCTTTTTGTAGTCGGTGTTCTGTGGTATTCGGTTTTATACGGAATCGGTATGTCATTCTTCCGTATTGATCTGGCCTTACCGGACAACCCATTCGTCGGTTTGGAAAACTATTTTAATCTTTTAGTAGAAGAACGTTTTATCCATTCATTTCAGCGCTCTTTGATATTTGTGGCCGGCAGTGTTGGATTGGGCTTTGTATTGTCCTTTGCTTTCGCCCATGGACTGTACAAAGTCAAGACTTTTGCGGGGAGTTTCCGTGGCCTGGCCCTGGTGCCCTACCTTGTTTCCGGTGTCGCCACGGCAATTATGTTTCGCTTTCTCTTTTCCCGCACGGTCGGTTTCGTCAATCAATTTCTGGTGACTTTAGGCCTGGAGCGCATCGAGTTCCTCGGCGAAGCAAATTGGGCAATGTTGGTCATCATTCTGGCCAATACCTGGTTTATCGTCCCCTTCTCCACGCTCATCCTGTTGGGGGGAATGCAGGCCCTTGATCCCGATCTTTTCGAGGTGGCTCTCGTCGAGGGGGCCTCCAAGCTCACCATACTTTTCCGTATCATCATTCCGCTGATTAAACCGATGATCGGTATCTCCATGATTTGGTTGACTTTTGCCAGTTTCAACATGTTCGATGTCGTCTTGCCCTTGACCGCCGGAGGTCCCGGGAGAGCCACCGAGGTGCTCGCACTGTACATGTACCGGTTGGGATTTGACTTTCTGCGGTTTTCCGATGGAGCGGTGGTTATGACAATCATCCTGTTACTCAATATCATAACGAGTGTATTCTACCTGCGTGTGTTCAAAAGCGAGGTTTAAGCTATGAAACTTGGACGCGATAGACTCTACTGGATACCCCTGGTGATTTTGGTGGTCTGGACGATCTTCCCGCTGCTGTGGGGTGTATCTTCCTCTTTCAAGACATATGCTGACATCTACCGGGTGCCTCCCTCAATCATCCCGCCGGATCCTGAAATACGCGCCTACCAGGTGGTACTGACCTCACGCGGCTTTTCCACCTATGTGTTCAACAGTACGTTTCTCGCGCTCACATCCTCGTTCATCGCGGTGGCCTGTAGTATATTCGCGGCCTATGGTTTCGCGAGATTTAAGTTCCGCCTTTCCACGGCACTCTTTCTGCTGATCCTGATTCCCCGTATCATTCCACGGGCGAGCCTGATCATCCCGCTCTTCCAGATGTGGGCTTCGGTCGGGCTTTTAGACTCGTATCCGGCATTGATCGTCTCTTACACGGCAACGGCGATTCCATTCAACACCATGGTGCTCACCGGGTTTTTCCGCGGAGTCCCGCCGGCGCTCGAGGACGCCGCCTCTATCGACGGTGCAACGCTCTGGCAACGTATCCGCTATATCATGATTCCCATGTCGATTCCTGCCATTATTACGGTATCGGTTATGTCACTCCGTGAGGCATGGAACGAGTTTCCTTTTGTGCTTGCCCTCACGACCTCCACCCGTATGCGCACCCTGCCCTACCAACTGTTCATGCTGCGGGACGCCATGGGCATCGAAGATTGGCCGGTAGTATTGGCATTCACGGTTCTTACCATCGCACCGATTTTGGGATTCTACATCATTTTCCAAAAGAGGGTCACCAGTGGGTTGGTGAGCGGTGCGATCAAGTAAGAAAGTGCCCTCCAATAGACGTGTACAATGAGTCCATTGAAAAAGGAGGATGTATCATGAAGAAGTTATTGCTGGTGTTTATGGTTGTGGCGTTCCTGCTTCCCGCCACCTTGGCCGGTGCGCAAACAACGGTCACCGTGTGGTTCGGGCGCCAGGAGTTCATCCCGGCGGACGCGTTTGAGACCTTTCACGCGGAAAATCCAGACATCCGGGTGGAGTTTGACGTCATTCCGCTGGAAGAGTCTCACGTGGACTTCATGAGAAACCACGCTGTCGGTGTCGCGCCGGATGTGGTACAGATATTCGGTGAATTTCTCGCCACCATGGTGGTGCGAGGAACTTTGCTTGATATCACCGAGTATATCGAAGCCTGGGCTGAGGAAGATCCAGAGGACTTTGCCGACATTTACGATATCGCCTTCGATATGACCACTTATGAAGACCGCATCTATGGTATCAACGTTCACTCCGGTCCCTTTTTCATGGGGTACCGCAAGGATTGGCTCGCAGAAGCCGGCTTGGAAGAACCCCAAACCTGGGAAGAACTGCTCGATGCATGCAGAATCCTGCAGGAAGAAGTGCTCACCGGTGATGAATACGCCTACGCCCAACCCGGAGGCGCCCATCACCCGCCCTTCTGGATGATGGCAACCTTCATGTCCATGGGCGGCCAGTTCAGGGATACCGGCACCCCGATCGTCGATTCGGAAGCCGGTATCTTCCTTATCGACTTCTACCAGACGCTGGCCAACGAGGGCCTGCAAGACCCCGAAGCACATGCCTGGGCCTCCGGAGACTTCCGTGGCGCTTTCATGGGTGAGCGGGCGGCCTTCTACCCCGAAGCGATCAATATCTACGCCTACACCCAGGAAGTGCTGGAATATGCAACAGAATGGGAAGTGATGGTACAGCCGCCGCGGGAAGGGGCCGAGGATGATTTCCGGGTCAACTCTTTCGGGTGGCCCTACATGGTCAACTCGGATACCGAAGACCCCGAAGCGGTCATGAAAGTCCTGCGCTACCTCTTCGATCCTGAAATATGTGTCTCCGTGGCGCTCGCGTACCAGCCTGCCAACCGTGCAAGCGTAATGACCAGTGACGCCTATTACGAAGCTCATCCCTATTTCCCGATTTTGGAAGCAAGCTTCGCTGAACAGGTTACCTACCCCACACATCTGCGGAGTGTCGAACGCGCCGACATCTTGAACGAGATGAAGTTTGTAGCCCAGCAGGTACCCGCCCAATATACTCCTGAAGAAATCGCCGCCAGGTACCAGGAACTCTTGGATGCGCTTGACTGAGTGTGAGCAATGACAGGTAGAAATGGTACCGGCCGGGGAAACTGTTCTCCAGCCGGTACCGACAGGTAAAAAAGATTCTGAATCCTGAATACGGAATTCTGAATCCTGTTTTCCACCCTTCGCATACTTCACCTATAGCTGCCGTGTAATGGAGGTTTACTGTGAGCTACCGCCTGGGTATCGACGTAGGAGGGACCTTTACAGACCTTGCCTTGTTCGATGAAAAACAAGGAACACTGAACGTTTTCAAAATCGCGTCTACTCTGCATGATCCTTCAGAAGCTATACTCAGTGGAATCAAAAAGATATTGAAGCGCTTCTCGATACGTCCGCGTGAGTTGAGCTACCTGGGACACGGTACAACTGTTGCTACCAACTCCGTGATCGAAAACAGGGGAGCAAAAACCGGTCTGATTACGACAAAGGGTTTTCGGGACCTCTTGGAAATCGCCCGGCAAAAAAGACCCAGCCTGTATGACTATTTCGCTGACAAGCCGCCGGATTTGGTTCCCCGTACTCTACGCAAAGAAATCACAGAACGGGTGAGCGCCCGGGGAGAGGTGATCGTCCAACTTGACACCCGGGAACTGAAAAAAATCATCTCAGAGTTCAAAAAAAACGGTGTTGAAGCTGTGGCAGTTTGCCTGATCCACTCCTACCTCTACCCGGAACACGAAAAAAAATGTGCAGAGTTTGCCGGGACTGCTCTTCCCCATGCTTTTATATGTGCATCATGTGATGTGCTGCCGGAGTTTCGGGAATATGAACGCATGAGTACCACGACTATGAACGCTTCCCTGGGTCCGGTTATTGCGCGTTACTTAGAGCGCTTTTCCGAAGAGGTAAAGAAAATGGGAATCAAGACTCGGCCCTACATCACCCAGTCATCCGGCGGAATCATGTCCATAGAGACAGTTCAAAAGCTTCCTATACGAACCATCTTCTCCGGACCTTCGGCCGGGGTAACCGGAGCATGTTTTATTGCAAGTAAAAGCGGCTGTAACAACATCATTACTTTCGATATGGGCGGTACGAGCTGCGATGTTTCTCTTGTGAAAAATGGGAAGCCGCTGGTATCCACGGAAAGAACTGTGGGGGGACATCCCGTAAAAACCCCCATGATAGATATTCACACAATCGGTGCCGGGGGAGGAAGTATTGCCTGGATCGATGAAGGAGGTTTGTGCAAGGTTGGTCCCCGCAGTGCCGGGGCTTCACCGGGTCCGGTAGCTTATGGAAAGGGGGGCGATGATGTCACCGTTACTGATGCGAACCTTGTTCTCCAACGTCTCAACCCACACCACCTTTTGGGTGGGGATATGAAAATAGATGCCCGGTCAGCCTACCAGGCCATTGAGGTAAAAATCGCTTCGGTACTGAAGATGGACGTCATCAAAGCAGCAGAAGGTATTATCCGGATCGTCAACGCCAACATGGAAAGAGCAATACAAGTGGTTTCCGTGGAACAAGGATTTGATCCTCGAGATTTTGTTCTCATGAGTTTTGGTGGAGCCGGTCCGCTCCACAGCGGTGAAATATCCAAAGAACTGGGCATAAAAAAAGTTCTTGTTCCCCGGACACCGGGCAATTTTTGCGCCTGGGGTCTGCTCATCGCCGATGTAAAAATGGAATTCGCACATACCCATCTGGCGGATGCCATTCCCGAAAACATCGATATTCTGCATAATGTCAACACAGACCTTGAAACACAAGCCGTCCAGTGGTTTGAGCAGGAAAAAATACCGCCTGATACACAAGAAATTATGCGTTTTCTTGACATGCGCTATAGTGGTCAGGATTACGAGCTTTCCATCCCGATTCCCAATAAAAACATGGACGAGACGGTCCTTCAAGAAGTGATCGAGAATTTTCACCGTTCTCACAAACGTAATTATGGATACTGTATACACGATAGACCGGTTCAAGCAGTAACTTTCCGCCTCACCGCCGTGGGCCGTTCTTCCGGAAATACGGAAGGAACGCGTTTTCCGGAAGAACGCTCGGTTCCACTCAAACCTGTTTCCGAACGGGCAGTATACTTTACCGGCCAAGGATTTTTACAATGTCCCATCTTTCACCGTGATGCCTTGTTCCCGAAAGACCGCTTCACAGGCCCAGCCGTGGTTGAACAGTTTGATTCCACCGTACTTGTTCTCCCAGACCAGGAAGTTTCAGTTGATGAACTTGGTAATATAATTATCACAAACACCATAGCTGGTGGTGCTCAAAAGTGAAACCCCCATCCATTGATCCCATTACGGTGGAAGTTATTGGAAATGCCCTTTTGGCTACTGCTGAATCAATGGGAGCAACCCTCATTAAAAGCGCATTTTCCCCGAATATCAAGGAACGGCGTGATTGCTCGACCGCCTTGTTTGACAGCTGTGGGGTCACCATCGCCCAGGCCGAACATATTCCCCTGCACCTGGGTTCTTTGATCGGTGTGGTGAACACAATACTCCAGCAATATTCCACCGAAGAAATCATGGAAGGGGACGTCTTTGTAGCCAACGACCCGTACGTGGGAGGCGGTACACACTTACCGGATGTTACCGTGATAAGCCCTTTCTTCTATGAAGGTACGCTCACAGCATTTGCCGGCAATATCGCTCATCACTCCGATATCGGGGGGCGAGTCCCGGGAGGTATCGCCGGTGATTCACGTAGCATTTATGAAGAGGGAATCCGCATCCCTCCCCTCCGCATCATTGAAAAAGGGAAATTACGGGAAGATGTACTCAATTTTATCATTCTCAACTGCCATATTCCTGATCAAAGGCGGCTCGATTTTCAGGGCCAGTTCGCAACCAACCAGGTGGCTCTCCGCCGCTTAACTGAAATATGTGATACGTACGGCCGGCAAGTTTTTCTCTCATCACTGGAAGAGCTTTTACATTACGGTGAACGCAAGCTCCGGGCGGGTGTAGCAAAAGTACCCGATGGAGAATACAGTTTCACCGATTATCTGGATGATGACGGCATATCCAGGGAGAAAATCCCCATTGCTGTTACTGTGCGGGTGCGGGGGGAGAACCTGGAAGTGGATTTCACCGGCAGCGGGGACCAGGTGGAAGGAGCTGTCAATGTAGTCGAAAGCGCTCTTTCTGCAACTGTTTTTTATGCTATCAAGGCGGTCATCGACCCTGGTATCCCACCCAACGGTGGTTTTCACCGTGCTGTCAAGATTGTTGCTCCCACCGGGACTATCGTCAACCCCTCTGAACCGGCAGCAGTGGGAGCCCGTACCGATACCTGTCAGCATATCTGTGGTGCAATATTCGGTGCCTTTTCCAAGGCGCTGCCGGATACAATCATTGCCGGCAGTAACGATGCAAGCACTTCAATAGTCTTATCCGGTATAAACCAGTGGCGGGAGAACCGCCGCTATATCTATGTCGAAGCACTGGGCGGAGGTATGGGTGCACGGCCGCATAAAGACGGACTCAATGGAGTCCAGGTCCACATTACCAATACATCAAACCTCCCCGTAGAATCATTGGAAACCGAATACCCCTTGCTGGTTGAACGTTACGAACTCATCGATGGCTCGGGTGGTGCCGGCCGTTTTCGGGGAGGCATGGGTATACGGCGTTCGTTAAGGCTTTTAAGCCGGGAAGCGGATTTTTCTTCCCATGGAGACCGTCATACAATCCCGCCCTGGGGACTGTTCGGGGGTCAAGAGGGACGACCCGGCAAATTTATACTCAATCCCGGAACAGCCGGAGAGAGGATTATTCCCTCAAAAACATCTGCTCTCAAGCTCAGGGAAAACGATCTCTTTGTTGCTGAAACGCCCGGTGGCGGCGGTTACGGAAATCCCTCAGAACGCGACCCCCAGTTGGTATTGCGGGATTATCTAGAGGGGAGAATCCTTGAAAAGGAAGTGGAAGCGATATACAAGGTAGTTCTCAACCCTACAAAAAAGAAGGTTGACCTGGAAGCAACGGCCAAAATGCGTAAAGAAAACCGTTGAATGGACAAAAAAGAACTAATCAATATCTTGAAAAAAGACCCGAAAAGAAATATAAGCGCGCTGGGATTTTTTGAGAGGCATCCTCTTCAAAAAGTATACAGGAGGGGTGATTCAATAATCGCTGTGGAAAAAGGTGATTCTCCCTGGGCGTATATATCAAGTTCGAACAAAGATGAATTGGAAGCACTCATGAAAGAGTATGAATTTGAAACGTTCTCTTTCGCTTCCGTGGAAAGTTGGATGGTACCTATTGTAGCGGGGGAAAGGGGGATTGAATGGGTCTTTGATACACATCGCTATCTTTTACCGCGAAATGTTCCTATAGGAAGGCCGGGTGTCGAAACAATTTCCCTCGACCGCTCCTGGGCCGCATACATTCACACCTTGTCCAATTATGGGCAGCAGGCACCGGTTGCATACATCGCCGAAAGACTCGAGCGGGAAATATCAGCAGGAGTATTTGTTGAGAAGCGGTTGGTTGCATGGTGTTTGACCCATGATGATGGTGCCCTGGGTATCTTGTATGTGCTTCCGGAATATAGAAGACGTGCTTTCGCTGAAGCAGTGGCCAAAAAACTGATTCATAAAAAAAGGGAGAATGGTCAACCGGTATTCGCCAATATCAAACCAGACAACATACCATCAATCAAGCTGGTAACCAAGCTTGGTTTTGTATACGACCGGAATGTGAGCTGGCTGAAGCTCACGTTATCCCAATGTGTGGATGTATATCAGAAATCTCACGGACAACGTGACCACCTTCCATGAAGGGTGGGTGCAAATAGAGAATGGTTTGAGAGCACCACCATATCACCGGGGGTATCTCCAACCACATCAAGAACAAGATGACAAGCGTGGTGTGACCTTGGAGCGGAAGTGGAATGTCCGATGTTGCTCTACCCGGGTTGACTGTAAGTGGTTTGCGCGTCCTATCTCGTCAATTTGGTACAATGGTAAAAATCAGGGTATGAAGTTCCCTGAAGTTCCCTGAACTTTTTCCCTACTATGCCGATTATATCTTTTACAATGGATAAAAGGAGGCTCCCATGAAATATCTCTCTCGTTTGTTGTCCATAGGATGTATTGGTATTTTTGTTGTTTTTATATCTTGTATTGCTATCGCGCAAAATCTAAACACCCATGATCCCGTTGAGGTCGAAACCAGAAACGTCTTCTACCAAACAGACGAAATACAGGTGGAGCTCGAAATACCGGTACTCAAAAATATAGTCAATGAAGACATCCAGGAACTCATTAACACCATGTTCGATGACGATGCCACCAATTTTGTTGAAGAGGTACGCTCAGGGTATCCTGAATATGCGAAAGACGCCGAAGAGTATGATTTCGAACCTCATGCTTTTGTTGCATACACAGAATTCGAGGTAACCTTCAACCAGGGAGGCATTCTGAGTATACCGGTAACATACTACCAATTTACCGGTGGAGCACATGGAATGACGGAGATACGTTCCTATAATTTCGACCTCCGGGGTGGTGATCTCTTTCAACTGAAAGATTTTTTGGACAACCAGCAAATAGCTCTTATAAACAATGAAATAAAACGCCAGTTACAGGAAGATGATGAACGGTTTTTCCCTGACGCGGCTGAGGAATTTGAGGGAATTGCGGATAACCAGAATTTTTACCTGGAAAACGGAAATCTCGTGGTATATTTCGGCCTCTATGAACTCGGTCCATATGTCATGGGGATACCCGAGTTTCCTGTTTCTTTCGCTTCCCTTGAGCTCAGCCTGGAAGACATACAACAGGCACTGGACTGATATAAGGGACCTTTGAAAAACCTTTTACCACAGCACTCTTCTTACGGGGCAGTGCTTTCAAAGGCTCTGCCCCGTTTTTTTCTACCCTACTCAAACAAGCTGAGATAATCCCCATATCCTTCTTCTTCAAGTTTCTCCCTGGGAATAAAACGCAGTGCCGCTGAATTGATACAATACCGCAAACCAGTTGGGGGAGGACCGTCCGTGAATACATGACCCAGGTGTGAATCCGCTTGCTTGCTTCTCACTTCGGTCCGCACCATACCGTAACTGGTATCCTTTTTTTCAACGATGTTCTCTTCATAAATCGGCCGTGTAAAACTGGGCCACCCGGTTCCGGAATCATATTTATCCACTGAACTGAAAAGCGGCCCACCCGAAACCACGTCAACGTATATACCTTCTTCCTTGTGATCCCAATATTCATTGTTAAAGGGAGGCTCAGTGGCGTCTTCCTGGGTAACCCGGTATTGGAGGTCACTCAAGCGTTCTCGGAGTTCAACCATATCCTTCTCTCCTTTTTCATTCAAAAATGTGATACATGAACCTTTTTCTCGTCCGTATACCGTCGCTGGAAAAATCATGAGAGCGGCAACGACAGTGACGATTACTACAAACATACCGGGAGTGAAAACCGTATAGCGCGTATGCTTCATATCTGTCACTCCTTTTCTACTCCTACTGTGTGGGTATCTCCTGTATCAAACCCTCATATCGTTGCAGTACCGCTTCCCGCCATACGAGGAAATCTTCTTCTATACCATATAAGAGCGTTGGATCACGCCCGCCTTCTGCAACATAATCCATAAGTTGTTCCTTAAGTTGAGATGCCTCCCGGTCGGGAGGATGCAGACGCTCAACCGCGGCATAGGCGGGAAGTTGATTTTCCTGCATATTCTCTATCCCCCCCTGTACCTGGTTATGGAACACCACTACCTGGTCAACCGATGCCCGACCCATGGATATTCCAGGAACGAAAAACGATATCATGCTGAAAGCGACAAAAGCAATGAGTGCCCAACTTGTTACTTCTTCAAAGGTTCGCTTCCAGCCGAAAGGGTGTGAACCGGGCCGCAGCAGCCACCCCATGGCCATTCCGGTCAACAACCCCCCAATATGCGCGGCATTGTCGATAGCCGGGACAACAAACCCGATCACCAGGTTAATAAGGATGAATGGAAGAATACTCATTCCCATCCGGTTAAGCGAAGTATTGCGGTGTTTGAGGCCGCTTGCGAATATCGCTCCAGCCAGTCCGAAGATAGCACCGCTTGCTCCGACACCGGCCCGGCCGAAGTGCCAGCCGTACGAAAGCAGGCTCCCACCGATACCGGAGAATATATATACTGCAAAAAATTTACGGGAACCAAATACCCCCTCTGCAAGCCTCCCCAGGTAATACAGGGCATAGGTATTGAAAAAGAGGTGCATGAGGTTCCCGTGCAGGAAAATGCTGATAAGCAGCCTCTGCCACTCGCCGGCTGCAATGAGGGGACCGAACTTGGCTCCCAGCCTTATAAGATTCGGTAAAGTAAAGCCACCGCTTAGGACGGTGGCCAGAAAAAACACCAGGTTTAATACAATAATATAGAGAACCATTCCTAAGCCTTAACCGCCTCTCCCGAATACAACCGCTCAAACTCGGACCGTATTTTCTCGTCAGAATGTACGTATTGATTGATTTCACTCGACATCTTAATGAGAATATATGCCCAGTAGATACCGAAAGTAATAATAAACAAAAGGATAAATATACCTATACTGCGATGAGGAATTCGTTCCACCGAGTAATCGAGACCCAGCCCTTTTTGTCCCTTAAGGTACGAATAGAGTTTATCTTTCAAGTCGCTTATCCTGTTTGTAGTTTGAAATACCTTGGATAAAAATACCGCCAATACGATAAATGCGATCAGCCCGACTATGGTAGCCGCAGGTATAAGCCCCACCAAATACAATACCAGATATGTCCAGAACAGCCAGGTAGGGATGAGAAAGTCCTCGATACGGTTTGCGAAAAACCCGATCTCGCCCCGCAGGGGATCCTGTAAACTTTCTTTCATGTAGTTGAATATACGCTGGGTGTTTTTGATATTGGTATTGAGAACTTTACACCACTGGTAGAGCACCACAAACTGTAAGATTGCACTCACAATTCCAAGGATGATACTTATCACCAGGGAACCCAACGCAACTTCAAGCTCTCCGGTCAGCCCTGAAAAACCCGTCACTACACCGAAGATGCCGGATAGTATGACAAAAACCACCGCGAGAATCGCCGCCGGCATGCTGACCCGCTCTTCTTGAACAAATCCTGACACTGCCATGGCACTTCCTCCCCCCGATTTTTTTACTATTGTACCAGATAAGAAGGTACAATCATGACCACCCACCTTGGGTAAGATTTTTCAATGGGTTGACACGCACGGTTACATGAGCCTTCCACCTATCTCCGTGTTCCAGTGGGATGAGACCCCTATGAACTCCCATAACCATATACCTCCGCAGCCCCTGTCTCTGTATCAGCTGAGCGTTGCTGAGCACTCTGCGGTGTCCATTTTCCACAGCGGCTTCCCCATAGAGCCTTTACCGTGCCGTCTTCACGCAGCACCACCACTTCACAGGAGTTGGGACAATCCTCACAGTTGAAGCTACGGGTTTCAAAGGAGCGGTTCACCACCGAAAATCCCTGGAAAGAGCTCTCTTGAGGAGCGTATTCAGAAGCCAGGATGCCGGCACCCCATGCTCCCATCACACCATGTTCGGGAGGCACTACGATCTCAATTTCCCGCCGGTAAAAATCCCGGAACGCTTCCACAATCCCCTCGTTTGACGCGACACCCCCCTGGAATACTATCGGACCCTCGATTGATTTACCAGAGGCTAAGTTATTGATAAAGTTTCTCACCAGCGCTTCTGAAAGCCCTTTGGCAATCTCGGGCTTACCGAAACCCAGCTGTTGCTTGTGGATCATATCCGACTCTGCAAAAACGGTACAGCGTCCCGCTATGCGGACTCCTTGCCTGGCCTGGGATGCAAGCTTGCCAAACTCTTCGATAGGAACGTTGAGGCGTACTGCCTGGTGCTCCAGGAAAGAACCGGTACCGGCGGCACAAATAGTGTTCATTGCAAAATCCTCCACGATCCCATCCCTGATGATAATGAGTTTCGAGTCCTGACCGCCGATTTCAAACACCGTCCGTACTGCGGGAACTCTCGTTATGGCCGCCACTGCATGCGCTGTAATCTCGTTTTTGATGATATCGGCTCCCACCACCACCCCTGCTAAACTTCGGGCACTTCCGGTCGTTCCCACAGCCTGGATCTTCGCGCCTGAAGGAGCGGTATTTTCTATGTACCGCAAACCTTCCTTGATGGCGAGGATCGGATCACCACTGGTCTTGAGATAACAACTGGTAAGGATATTCTTTTGCTCATCTATGAGAACGAACTTCGTGGTAACCGACCCCACGTCTACTCCCAAAAATACCTTCATCTTCCTATGGCCTCCAGGGTTTTTCTCCCCATTTTTCCCCGGCGTTCCAAAACATCCACAAATGCTTCCACCCTGGTCACCAGGCCGGCTTCTCCCGCGTGCTCATCGATGGCAAGGTGTAAAATGGGCAGGTCATAATCCTTTCCCACCTGGTTCATAATACCCTTCGCCACTACTTCCGGCATACAGGTAAAAGGGTACAGGTGGACTACTCCGTCGAAACCCCATTGAGCGTAACGAACGGTGGAGCCTACAGAGTCAATCCCTTCACCACCCACAAAACGGTTGAGGTAGGGCCTGGCAAGCTGCCAGGCTTCGTGTTTATCCCGGGAGCGAAAAAATGGTAGGGTATGCAGAATATATTCGACTGTCGATACCGAATTGTGCACGTATACTCCCAAGTCTCCCAACAAACGGTCGATGTTGAAGTTGATTCTTTTTTCTTGGGCGATGTAGACTTCTCCGACAATACCCACCCTGATCATTCCCTCTCTTTGCCGGCGGGGAAAATCCCGCAGGTTTGCGCGGGCTTCATCCCGTATGTTCGCCAGTGTCCGTATTTCTTCAACGGATCGCAACCGGTCCAGGGTTTCCTCCACCATAGTATCGAGGGTGGCTTTATCTTCCACCTGGCAACGCAGAGAACGCCGGTAATTTTCCAGTTCTTCGGTAAAACGCAGAATCTGCCAGGCAAGTGTGACTGCCCTTTTTGCTCGAACCAGGGAAAAACGTCCTCCCATCATGACCTTGATTGCATCAAGAAATTGCCTCCAGCCATAGCGTGGATGGTCGAGCAATATGAAACGCACATCATGTCCCATATCCTCGATAATGATCTTCTGAACCTGGCCATAGTATCCGAATCGACAGGGACCCACCCCTCCAGCCATAAAAACGGTATCAGCCCCGCGCTCGATCCCTTCTAAAAAATTTCCCAAGGTCACCTTGAGAGGGAAACAGGCATTTTGGGGTGCCAGCTTCACTCCCATCTCTATAGTTTTTTTTGATATGGGAGGTGGAGGGACAATCTCTACTCCCAGGGTGGGATAGAGCACCCCCAAAGCTATGTCAAGATGAGCAAGATGGGGAAACGTAGCTTTCACGGTGAGCATACCTCCATCGCATCATGTCCACGAAGGCCTCAAGCCTTGTAACCAAACCAGCTTCTCCTGTATGTTCATCGATCTCCAGGCGCAGATAAGGAAGAAGGTCTTTTTCACGCCTGAACAAACGTCCTATAACCTCACCAACCAAAGAATCAGGTCCGCATTCAAAGGATACAAGATGAATAAATCCCTTCACTTCAGCCGGCCGGCTCCGCAGTATATGTAAGGTACTTCCCAATATTTCATTGGAAAAGGTCCAGAAACTCGCCTTGGGAATTTCTTTCAACGCACGGCGGGATCTGCGTGGGTCTACCATGTCAGGTGTAATCACGGAAAAACCCATCTCGTGGACTTTTTGAATTATATTCATATTGATAAAACTCTCGTTGATGAGATATGTGTGTCCTAACATTAAAACTTTTTCCTGACGGGGTGGAAGGGGTTGAGCGCCGTCAATCATCACTTCCGGCAATACTCCTTCCCGGACCCTCCGGCGGTAACGGCGGTGTGCTTCTTCAGCTTCACGCAAGGCTTGTGCTATACGCCGCTCATTGGTAACAAAACGCCGCCCTATGGCAAGAAAGCCCTGCCTCCAACCAACCTGGCTCCGCTCGCGCATGTTTATTTCATCATCAATCACGCGGTCTGCAGGAACATCGAAAAGATTACGCACCAAATCGGGGAGTCCCAGTATTTTCGGGCAGGTATATTCTCCCTTGTGGAAGCTCACCACGCGCGGGATAAAAAGCATATCTACCGTATCTTTCAAGTAGTGAGCATGACCCAGAAACACCTTGGCGGGAAAGCAGATCTCTTCCACCGCATAGGTCAACCCGCGCTGAATGATTGGTTTATTGGTGGGTGGAGAAATCACGACTTCCTGTCCCAGTTCCTCCAGGAAAGTTTTCCACAAGTAGTAAAAACGGTAAAAGAGCAATCCTCTTGGAATGCCTATTTTCATACTCGCTCCTTTTTATTGCATGGGGAAGACAATCCCAAAACATGGCGAAAAAATAAAAATTGCCTCACAAAAAAGAAGGCAAAGCAGCAACGCATACATAGCCCATATTGTCTATTGTTATATACTCAAACAGCTTGAAAACAATCCCGCTGAATCACACGAAGTGTTCACACTTTTTTCGTCATGAAGTGCTCAATTCATGAAGGGCTCTTACTATAAAAAGCTGATTCCCGGTGGAAAGCCATTTCATATTATATAGGCTAACCAGCTGTTTGACAAAATAATTCCCCTCAACAACCGAAAGCACAGGTGTAGTCTCACCACCTACACGCTCCCTCCACCAACTATATTTCTGTAATAGTTATGAGTAAAATTGTCAGTTCCGGAAGCGAAGTAATATTCTCTTGATATATCCACATAACGGCGTATAATGAATACGTAAGGTTTAAGCTATATAAATAAATTTACAGGAGGGTTTGAAATGAAAAATTTTCTTTTGACTTTTATTGCTTTTGTCGCGTTATTCGTGTTGATACTCTCAGGTTGCGCCCCGACACCCGACCCAACACCTACTCCCACCCCGACTCCCACCGGCACCGTGCAACCCGATCTGAATATCGTGCGGGATGGACCCGACAGGATCTTGGCAAGCGGTGATCCCGTTCGTTTTAACCGAGGGATCACTTTTCAGGGATCCGCTCCCAGTAG
>PWXL01000020.1 GCA_003561145.1 Candidatus Atribacteria bacterium | reverse complement strand
GATTATCTTCAATTTCCTCAAGCTCCGCTTCCCTCATCGATCTTACGGCTTCTTCGTTTATCATTATGCGGCCTTTGAGATCCATAAAATCCCTGAGCTTTTTGAGTCGTATGGCCTCTGTAAGGGCTCTCTCGACTGCTCTTGAACGGTTTCCTGTACCATAAAGACTTTCAACTTCCTTCAACAGATGTTCTGAAAGATTTAATGTCGTTCTCATATTCATCATCTCCTTCATACTTATAATACTTCATATTGTTATGAATAACAAGAAGCAATTATTGTATTCTAAAGTAAGAAGGCAGTAGTGAGAAATCAGCAGTGCGAAGGATGAAAAGATCGGTTCAAGGATGAAACAGGAGTTAGAATTCAGCATTCAGTAATCAGAATACATAATGAGGGTGCATCCCAAGCCAAGAAACACTCAATGCCCCTCCTTTATCTCATTGAACTATATCTGATCCAGCACTTCTCTATACTGTTCCGGTGTGAGCTCAATTTCGCGTAGGATCTCTCTTATCAATGGTCGGGAGAGTACTCTTCCTGCATGATGAGGAAGAGTAGTTGTTCTCCCATCACTATGTCGGTAAAGCACATGACTCCCTTTCTGACGAACAACATGAAATCCCAGATGAAGGAGGATTTTTTGCATGGTTCTGAAATTGACTACTGGAAGACGTGCCATCAGGACACTTCAACTTGTTGCAATCCAACAAACTTCGGAAGGTCCTCTAATGCTCCTTTATACTCTTCCAAACATAACTCAAGAACCTCTTTAAGGTTTTTTTGAAGCTCATCCAACGTGGCTCCCTGGGTATGAGCTCCAGGGATACCCGGTACAATTCCCACATACAGGTCGGTTTCCTGATCCCATTCTATATAAGCTGTAAATAATGACATGAGCCACCTCCGATAGACATATTGAATCGCTCGAATTTCTTCGTTTTGCTCTTTCTACAATGTCATTATACCATTCCCTGACACATCCAATGAAGCCCGTGAGGGGCTAAGATTGTTCATGGTTTGCAAGGCCGTGAAGAGGGAATTATCATTTATTATGTATGATTGCGGATTACTGATGTGAAGTTATGAGAAGGACAATTACAAAACGTGAGAGGAAGGGCCGTGAGTCGAATAAAAGCCAAATCACTCAACAGGGCATATTGGAACAAAGGGGGTGGGGCAGAGGATGTCGCAACAGCCGGAACCCTCAAGAACGCAGACAGGGCAGTACCTACCAGCTGCATCAGCTATGGCGGCTTTACCCGTGTATTCCCAGCTCACCTCGTCGCTCGAGAGTATACCTGTGGTGGGGTTGTAAGGAGCTTCTTGTTTGAGCCAGTAGTGGTTCATCGCGTCTACGTAAAAGGCTTCGAAGTAGGCGCTGTAATTATCCTCGTCACAGATGAGCCCATAGAAGGGATCGGTGCACCAGACGTCTTCGAAAGATATGGTACCCCGTAGGTACCCCTCAAATGCACCGGCGAACCTCAGCTCGAAACCCAGCATCCGGGTGATCTTGATCTTGCCGATAAGCGCGAATGAAGCTTCACCGGCATTTTCTCCGGAGGCGGTTTCGACAACCCCGTCAAATCCAAAAGTTTCTTGCCCGGTTACCGAACCGATATTAATATAGTCGGCTTCCCCGCATATCGGGCCGGTAAAACGAGTGATGAATACATTTTCTTCCACATATCCATCGGCTCCTACAGTGCCGGTAAAGTTATTGAGATGAATATTGGCTCCGGTAAGATCACCGCATATATCGATGAATTGCGCTTCAAAAATGGTAAGGTCACCATCGATCTCGGCCACGGTCCCATAGGGGAGATCGATTTCGGCGGGCAAAGGAACGAGGTCAGTATGCCACTTTCCAACGGAACCCTCTAGATACACGTCACCCTCCAGGATCCCCTCAAGGGTTCCGGTAAAGATCCCATCCCATTCCACTTCGAAGCATTCCACCCCGAAAGGCCTCTCTTCTACTGATGCCAGAAGCTCAACGGTACGGGTACCACGAAGGGTGACCGAATCGGGGATGATGTCATGGGTACTTTCATAGACTCTCTCGATCCCCGCCGAGGTTTGATAGGGCACCGCACGTTTCACGGTGATCGGCCAGTGTGCCGGATTTTCATCCAGGAGGCTCATATCTGTATTAAAAGTGATGTGGACCGCAAAATGAGGTGAGTCTGTATCTCCGTTTTCGCTCAAGAGAGAAAGAACGATCGTCTGGTATTCTGTGGGGCAGACATCCGGAGGAGCGGGCACTGTTGTTTCAGGAACCTGGGGGGAAGGGGTCACCGAAGGGGGAGGCGGCGCAGAACCGCAGCCGCTGAAAATACATAAAAACATGATCATTGAAGCGAATAGCAAAGCATGCCGGAATACCTGTTTCATAGTATCTTGTGAGACCTCCTTTTCGGGGACCTTCCACCCACAATACGTTCTAATTTATAATACGGCACAGCTCGGAGGAGGTTTCACACAAAAAAAGCCCGGGGAAAAACTCCCCGGGCTTTATGGCGCATGTTACTTGCTCTTGCTATTCAAGTTTCGTTAGTCGACCGGGCATACCGGAACGACCGGAACTGGGCAGAGAATGTCACAGCAGGCAGAACCAGACGGTTCGCAGATGGGGCATACGTTCCCGTCTTTATCGCCGATCGGTGCCAGTCCTGTGTATTTCCATTCAATCAGGTCTGCATAAATTGTCTCGTATTTGGTCTGGAAAGGAGCGCCGTACTTCAGCCAGAAATCTGCCAGCTCGTCATCGCCGTAGAAGGCATCAAAGTATGCTGTATAGGCACTCTCGTCGCAGATGAGCCCGTAGAAGGGATCTGTACACCATTCATCAGCAAAGGAAACGGTGCCTTCCACATACCCCACAAAATAGCCGTCAAACAACAATTCGTAGCCGAGCATCCGGGTAACCTTCATGTCGCCGTAAAGAGCGAGCCACGCTTGGGGTCCTCCCAGTACCTCGTAAGTCCAGCAAAGTTCTTGCTCAAGCTCGATTCCTATTGTCCCGAGCACTTCGATAACATCCTCAATCTTTCCGGTAATGAGGTAACATGGTTCGCTAGGATCATCGGGATCACAGGGTGCAATTGTCACCCATTCACCAACACCATCATCATCAAATACATATTGTTCGACAGTGACTTCGACCAACAGATCGATGTCTATTAGCAGGTCGACATCAATATCCAAAGCAGCTTCCCAGGTCATGCACTCTTCTATCTCAACCCACCAGTTCGTTTTGGCGGTTTCCACAGTGCCTGTGAAGTCGAAGAGAGGACCGACGGCTGGTTCAAAAACCCCCGTGTGCATTGCACCGCAGATATTGCCAGTGAAGTTTTCAAAGTAGACAAACCCTTGCGCAAGGGGGACACCATTGATCGTCCCTTCGAAATTGACCATCAAAATTTCGGCCTCTACGAAGTCTCCGCATACTTCACCAAACTCCACAATCAGAAATTCAAGTTCGCCATCGATTTCAGTATCAGTGCCCCAAGGGAGATAAAGATTGGCTGGCTTCAAGGGATAGTGGGTGTAATCACCAAACGTCCCGTCCAGGTACACATCGCCCCAGAATATCCCTTCTACTATTTCTCCTTCCCAGTCTCCAGCCAAGGTGACCTCGAAACATTCGGTTCCGAAAGGCCATTCCCAGAAAGCATCCACGTGGAGTTCAACGGTTCTAGCGCCGAGCTGACGGACAGCAATTGGTTCAACGGTCCATTCTGCTTCATAAACTCTCTGGATCCCGGCCACGGTCTTGTATGGCACCGCCCGGTTCACGGTGACCGGCCAACGGGCAGCATTGTTGTCAAGGAGTGTGATGTCATTGTCAAAGGTTATCCATACCTTGAACTCGCCGTTACCCAGATCGTACACCTCTGTGGTATAGGTGGTGGGACAGGGATCCGGTATCGGTGTTGGAGTTGGAGTTGGAGTTGGTGTCGGTGTCGGTGTCGGTGTCGGGGGCGGTGGAGCAGGGGCACAGCCCCCCACCACAAACAGGGCCGCAACGGCGGCCACGGCCAACAGTAACCAAAGGCTCTTTTTCATGTGTGTTTCGACCTCCTTCGTCGTGTGGTACTCATGTCGTTTTTTCTTTTCCGCAGGCGCCCTCGGGCTCCAGATGGCCGTCGTCCTGCCTGAGTGTCCTGTGTTTCCTCGAGGCCGGCCTTCTTCGGAAAACGTCACTCTCGCGGGGAGGGGCAAGTGGAGTGGTTTCTCCCCCTCCCGCACCCCTCGACCGCAGGGTGTGCGGATACTGCGTTCTCCCGCGCCTCAAGCGCCAGTTCAATTATATAGTACGGGGGGGAAAAATGAAAGTTTCAGGGCGGAAAAAAATTTGGGAAGGCAGTGGAAGAGGATGAAGGCCGTGAGAAGTGAGAGGTGAGAGGGATTTCTCATTTATGATGTATGATTGCTGATTTCTGATCTGAAAAAATGAAAAAGTGGAACCATTGTAAAGGTGAGGAAAAGGTTACTCGTTTATGATTGCTGATTGCTGAAGTATGATTTGAAATTCTGAGGAAAAATTCCAAAACGTGGGGAAGGGGGGATTGTAAAGAAAGAATGTGGAAGTTTGAATGCGGAAGTGAAATCACTTACCCCGGTTCACTCACCGTGCAGATTGAGATCGCCCTCCCTTTTCGGCCACTTGTTTGTTCCTGGCCACGGCACTACTCACGAGTTACGATCCCCACCCTTCAATCTGTGTGCCTTGTTCCACATTCAAAAAACCAAAGTCACTTGATTCCCGTCCCTGTTTATTACACACAGGGACAAGCTTACTCCATATGGGAATGCATATAGCATTGCTGATTTCAGATTTATGATTGCAGATTTGAAAAGCCTTTCCACTTCTCACTTCTTACGACTCACTGCCACCTAATCCGAGTATATATTTTCTGCGATCTGAAACCGATGATCTTTCAGGTAGTGTAAACGTTGTTGGGAAAGTACTTGAATGCTCAGCCTGTAATCTATGGACCTCCCGTCTTGTTCATGACTCACATTC
>PWXL01000168.1 GCA_003561145.1 Candidatus Atribacteria bacterium | reverse complement strand
TGCTATTACCTCACCCTGGAAGGACAGGCGGTGCAAGGCGGGCCCAAGGCATATCTCGACAGAGACCAGGCATTGCTTGCCTATGAATTCGGACTGGTGGATCTGCATCATCCTATTTTAGTGAGAGAACTCGGAAAGCTCGATCCCGGTTACGAGCGGACCACTGTTGGCCGAATCCTCTTCAACCGGCTCTTACCGGAAGGGATGCCGTATTTCAACGAACCCACTTCCAAGAAAAAGCTTTCCGATATTGTAGACCAGTGTTTCCGTCGTTTTGGCAACAAGGCAACAGTGGAACTCTTGGACAGCTTGAAAGAGGCGGGATTCCATTACGCGACGAAATCCGGGGCCACCATTGGTGTCACGGACCTCGAGATACCCGCCCGAAAGTCGGAAATAATAGAGGTGGCCACACGAAGGGCGGAGGAAGCAAACCAGCACTACAACGAGGGTTTGATTACCTGGGAAGAACGGGAACAGGCGGTCATCGATATCTGGACCGAAGCCTCAAACAACATGGCGGATGCCATCCTGGAAGGATTGGAAGATTTTAACCCGGTGGACATGATGGCGAAATCGGGTGCCCGGGGAAGCATTCGCCAGATCAGTCAGCTTGCCGGCATGCGGGGTTTGATGGCTGACCCCTCGGGACGCATCATTGAATACCCCATTCGAGCGAACTTTCGGGAAGGGCTGGGGGGATTGGAATATTTTATTTCCACTCACGGTGCCCGCAAGGGTCTGGCTGATACAGCCCTCAGGACCGCAAAATCGGGCTATCTCACCAGGAGATTGGTTGACGTCGCCCAGGATATGATCGTGCGTGAAAACGACTGCGGTACGACCGACGGTGTATTCATGGGTGACCTGACTGACGAAAATGATAACGTGGTGGAAAACTATACCGAGCGCATTCTGGGACGCATTGCCCTGAAAGACGTGCTCGACCCCGAAACCGGTGAGGTCCTTGTTTCAGCCGGCAGCGAGATTGATGAAGACGCGGTACGGAGGATTCATGAATCGGGAATCCGCGAAGTTCTGGTTCGTTCCGTTTTGACCTGCCGGAGCAAGCACGGTGTGTGCTCGTGTTGTTACGGGCGTAATCTTTCCACCGGCCGGCTGGTGGATATCGGTGAGGCGGTGGGAGTGGTGGCGGCCCAATCCATCGGGGAACCGGGAACACAGCTTACGATGCGGACATTCCACACCGGCGGGATACGTATAACCGGTGAGGACATCACCCAGGGTCTCCCCCGGGTGGAACAGTTGTTTGAAGTCCGCAAGCCGAAGAAAGCCGCTGTGCTGGCGGATATCGACGGTGTGGTGGAAAAAATCGAAGTGTTCGGCAACCGGCGGAAGGTGCACGTGCGCCCGGCTGAAGATGAAAAAGAACAAGCGGTCAAAACCTACCTGGTTCCCCAGGATGTACGGCTCAAGGTTACCGAGGGAGACCGGGTGGAAGCCGGGCAAAGGATGACCCTGGGGCCGATCAACCCGCGAGATATCCTGCATACGAAAGGAATACGGGAAGTACAGAAACACTTGGTGGAAGAAATCCAGTCGGTATATCTCTCGCAGGGAGTGAATATCAACGACAAGCACGTGGAGGTCATCGTCCGCCAGATCGCCCGCCTGAACAAGGTAATGGTGGAGAACTCCGGTGACACGGAGATACTCTCGGGAGAACTGGTTTTCATTGAAGACTTTGAAGCGGAAAACCGTCACATCACCGAAACGAATAACCAGCTCACTGAAAAGACCCGGGAATTCCTGGGCGGGCTGGAACTCGCAGAGGGTGTGGCTGATATGAGCGGGGAAGCACTCCTGCAGCGGGGAGAAATCCTGGAGGAAAACACTATAGAGAAAATTCTTTCCACTGATTGCAAGCCCTTCACCGTGAAAAGGAACGGCGGTTTCCTGCACGTTATCCGCGGGTACCGGACTTTGAAATCGGAAATCTACGATCGCATCTGCCTGGAAGAAATCCGCGGAGAAAACAACGGGGCTATTCTCAAGGCCGGCAGTACTTTCACCGAGGGTAACCTGGAGAAAATTGCCGACATCGGACCGCTCCTCTTGCGGGTAGGGGAGAAGCATACCTGGGAAAAATTGCGCGGAGCTATTCTCGCAGAACCGGTGCATAACCCTGAGACCGGTGAAGAAATAGCTTCGGTCAATACCCGCCTGGAAAGCGAGCACCTGGAGGCATTCCGGGAAGCCAACGTCAAACATGTCACCGTCTGGAAGGGAGTGGAAACCTTCCAGATACGGGAAAACCTGGTACGTATTTTACGGGAGGAAATCCTGGGTCAGGAAGTAGCCCAGGATGTCGTGAATCCCCAAACCGGCGAAGTGATCATCCAGGCAGGACATGTCATCAGCCGCAGCCTGGCCAGGAAATTGGTGGCTGAGGGCATTAAGGAAGTTCCCCTGGCTGACGGAAGATTTTTCTCCCTGGAGGGCAGGCTCAGTGAACTGCTGGAACAGGAAGTCGCCGGAAAAATCGCCGCGCAATCCGTGGTAGAAGGAAACAAGGGTACTGTTCTTGTCCAGGCAGGCAAAGTCATCGATCGCGATACAGTGGTGAAAATCGCCGAGGATAACGTGGATCTTTTGTACCTGCGTGATGATGAGGGCCCGGAAACCAAGAACCTCATCCGGGAACTCGTCTTTCTCCCTGGTCTGAAGCAGGTCGCTACGGGACGGCCGGTGGTGCTGGGTATCACGAAAGCATCGCTCGCGACAGAGAGCTTTCTTTCCGCCGCCTCTTTCCAGCAGACAACCCATGTTTTGGCTGACGCAGCCATCAAGGGGAAGCTGGACGAACTGGTGGGTTTGAAAGAAAACGTCATTATCGGAAAAATCGTTCCTGCCGGAACCGGCTTCAGCAAGTACCGCAATATGAAGATGGCGGTACCCGAAACAGCCCTTCCCTCCCAGGACGCACAAGAGGATGTCGAGCAGGAAGGGGTGTACGTGGAAGATGTCGACCTGCGAGAATTGATGGATGCCGGTGAAGGAGTGATGGAGGAAGAACCGGAAGGTGAGAGCTCAGTTGAGGAGAGGGACGAAGAAAACATAGATTATTCAGGAAATTGAGGATACGGAGTACTTTTTTCACAACACAATACTTTTTTGTTGACAGCTTGCCACGATGTTGTTACAATGACGAGCGTTGCGCTCAAAAAAGGGATTCGGGAACCTCGGAGGAAGCCCGGTACGCCCAGGGCTTCCTTCTTTCGCTCAGGGGGAGAAAGCAGGAAAAAACACCCCTGAAGCCGGCAAGGGAGGAAATGTATGCCAACTATTAACCAGTTGATCAAAAAGGGTCGAACTCAGCCCAAAAAGAAGAGCAGTGCCCCGGCTCTGAAACGTTCCCCCCAGAAACGCGGGGTGTGTACCAGAGTGTGGACTATTACACCGAAAAAGCCCAACTCGGCTTTGCGGAAAGTTGCCAGGGTCCGCTTGACCAACGGCATTGAGGTTACCGCTTACATCCCGGGAGTAGGGCACAACCTGCAGGAACATTCCCTGGTTCTGATCAGGGGAGGAAGAGTGAAAGATTTACCGGGAGTTCGATATCATATTGTGAGGGGCACCCTTGATACCGCGGGAGTGGAGAACAGGAAGCAAAGCCGTTCCAAGTACGGAGCGAAGCGTCCTAAGGCTTGAATACGGAAACGGTGAAGAAGTGAGACGTAAGAGGTGAGACGGATAAAATTTTAGAGAGGAGAGACAAACGTGCCGAGAAAAGGACCGGCTCCGCGGAGAACTATCGCGCCTGATCCCGTATACAACAGCGTGGATATATCCAGGCTTGTCAACCGTATTATGATCAAAGGAAAAAAGAGCGTTGCAGAAAAAATCGCTTACGGAGCATTTGACATCATCAAGGAAAAGACCAAGAGAGACCCCCTGGAAGTTTTTTCCCAGGCAATGAACAATGTTATGCCCGTAGTGGAGGTTCGAGCCCGGCGTGTGGGTGGGGCAAACTACCAGGTTCCCATGGAAGTACGTCCGGAAAGAAGCAAGAGTCTTGGGTTACGGTGGCTTGTCAATTATGCACGGACCAGGGGGGGTAAGAAAATGGTCGAGAATATCGCCAATGAAATCATGGATGCCGCCAACGGAACCGGAGCTTCCGTCAAAAAACGTGACGATACGCACCGTATGGCCGAAGCGAACAAAGCATTTGCCCATTATCGCTGGTTCTAAACACCAGAGAACAGGGGTACCGAAAGCAGCAGCCGAAAGCAGCAGTGAGGTTCAATGAACACGGATAATATTTTTGAAGAACAACCGATATCAAGAATTCGAAATATTGGAATCATGGCCCACATTGACGCCGGGAAAACAACGGTGACCGAGCGTATATTATTCTATACCGGAAAAATACACCGGCTTGGCGAAGTCCATGAGGGTACCGCCACCATGGACTTTCTTCCCCAGGAACAGGAAAGAGGTATTACCATAAGTTCCGCTGTCATTACCGCTTTTTGGGGAAATTGCCGTGTCAATATTATTGATACGCCCGGGCACGTGGACTTTACCGTGGAGGTTGAACGGAGTCTGCGGATTCTGGATGGTGCTGTTGCAGTGTTCTGCGGTGTAGGAGGAGTGGAACCTCAATCAGAAACTGTTTGGCACCAGGCGGACCGGTATCATGTTCCCAGGGTTGCTTTTATTAACAAGCTCGATCGTATCGGAGCCGATTTTAAGGCGGTTGTGGAAGCTATCAGGGGAAAGCTCAACTCAAACGCTCACCCGCTGCAGATTCCTATCGGGAAGGAAACCGCTTTTACCGGTATGGTTGACCTCATAGAAATGAAAGCTCATCTGTATGAAATCAAGGATGACGTGGTGGAATACAGGATTACGGATATTCCACGGATGTATTCAGAAAAAGCGGTACAGGAGAGGGAGAAACTGCTCGAGGCATTGTCGGAAATAGATGAATCACTGATGGAAAAGTATTTGGAAGGTCAAGAAATTTCTTCCTACGAGATCCGCTCGGCCATACGCAAGGGAACGGTTGAAAATACCTTTATACCGGTTTTGGGAGGTTCCGCTCTGAAAAACAAGGG
>PWXL01000021.1 GCA_003561145.1 Candidatus Atribacteria bacterium | reverse complement strand
CTCCTCTCAGGTTCAAGAGAGCTTGAGTAAGTGATACCGATTCCAGCAATTTTTCACCCACCAGGAAATTAGGTACGCCGGCTTCCATAAGTTCTTGTATATCATCATGAGAACGGATACCGCTTTCGCTCACGATCTTCACCCCTGCCGGAATCAAGGGAAGAAGATCAATGGTGCGGCGGTGTGATACCCTCATGGTGGCAAGGTCCCGGTTATTGATCCCCACTACATCGGCACCACAGTCCAGGGCTTTGAGCAGGTCTTGGCGATCGTGAACTTCAACCAGGGCTGTCATGCCCAATAATCTGCACAGTGCAATAAACCTTTCCAGCCGGCTGGCCGAGAGAATGCGGGTTATCAGAAGCACTGCTTGGGCACCTAAAAGTACAGACTCAAAAATTTGGCTCTCTTCCAGAATAAAATCCTTGCGCAGAACGGGAAGCGGTGATACTTTACATACGGTGTGGAGCAATTCGGCGCTCCCCAGAAAATAAGCCTCCTCGGTAACAACCGATACAGCTGCCGCTCCCCCCTGTGTGTACTCTTCAACTATCTTTGCGCAATCAACCACCCTCTCGGGGGAGAGAATGCGTCCCCGCGAGGGCGAGGCTACCTTGATTTCCGCGATGATATTGGGTCCCGGAAAGCTGGAGAGTTTCTCCTTCAAAGGAGAACCAGCCTTTTGTGCACCTGCGAACAGTTCGGCAAGAACATCTACGGTGAAGGCGCTTCTTGCTGATAAAAATACCTTTTTCCGGTGAACTATGTTTTCGAGAACAGTCTCCATGAAAGAACACCCCCCTTCTTAAAGCTCAGCCTTCAGAGAACTGATCCGACTGATTGAACGAACCTTGTCGAGTACCATTCCCGAATCAAGGACGTTTTCCACCATGCTGCGGGCAACCCGAATACTCCTTGCTCTTCCTGCCAACCATACAGTGACGGCTGCGTTCAGAACCACCGCTCCCCGTAACGGCCCGCGCTCCTTCCCCGCACAAAGCGCACGGAATGTTTCTGCGTTCTCTCCGCTTGTTCCTCCTTTCAGGTCTTCCAAAGAACAGGCATCCAAATCTACTTCACGTGGTGAAAGCGTCATTTCCCGCATATTTTTCTTTTCAACCAGTATCGCCTGTGTGCATCCACAGGGGCTCACTTCATCCAAACCCGGTTCTCCCCACACCACCAGAGCGCGTTCGACACCCTGATGCGCTAAGGCCTCGCCGGCCGGGGTGAGTAGCTTGGGATCATATACCCCCATAAGCTTAAAGCTCACCGGAGCGGGGTTTATCAAGGGACCGAGGACATTGAAGATAGTCCGAACTCCCAGCTCCCGCCTTATGTGCTGAACCGCCTTGAAAGCAGGATGAAAGATGGGAGCGAATAAAAAGGTAAACCCTGTTTTTCTCAATAACTCACTCGCCGCCGATGGAGAAAGGGTAACCCTGATTCCCAGCGCTTCCAGAAAGTCTGCGCTTCCGGAAATACTTGAAACAGCACGGTTTCCATGTTTTACCACTGCCACCCCGCATGTACAGGCAACCAGTGCAGCAGCGGTGGAGACATTGAATGTTCCTGACCCATCTCCACCGGTGCCGCAGGTATCAATCGCCTTCATCCCGGGAGGGAGAGAAAAGGATACGGCGCTTTCCCGTAAATAAGACGCGAAACCGGCTAACTCCTCCCCGGTTTCTCCTCTCATCCGTAAGGCGGTTAACAGGGCACCCGCCTGCGCAGGAGTCAATACATTCACCAGGAACATGCGCATCACGTTTTTCGCTTCCTCAAAAGAAAGTGGAACTCCCGATATAAGTTTTTCTGCGAGTTCTGGAAATGTTGTGGTCATGGGAAGCGTACCCTTAAGAAATTTTTCAATATTTCCTTACCCTGTGGAGTCAATACCGACTCGGGATGAAACTGAACACCAAAGAGAGGATATCGAATGTGCTCAAGAGCCATTATTTCCCCTTCGCCGCTCCAGGCAGTCACCCTCAAGGTAGAGGGAAGCCAATGGGAATCTATTACCAGGGAATGATACCTGCCGGCGATGATTTCTTCAGGCAGGCCTTCAAACAATGGAGAAGGAAGCAAGCGGATGCGGGAACTTTTTCCGTGGCAGGGTTTGAGGGCTTTTACAATCCGGGCGCCTTCAATGAACCCGATACACTGATGGCCAAAGACACACCCCTAAAATAGGTGTACTCGAAGCAAAATGGGAAATAACCTCGTTGGTTACCCCCACATCATGGGGGTCTCTGGGCCCCGGAGAAATAATAATACGTTCGGGATTCACTTCTACGAGTTCATCCACAGTGACTGCATCGTTCCGGAATACCACAGGGTCCTCTCCAGCAAGTTCTCCTGCATACTGAACGAGGTTGTAGGTGAATGAATCATAATTATCGATGACCACTGTCATGACAGTACCTCCCTTCAATCTCAATTAGCTCCTCTCGGCGTTTCTCAGGGCCGTAAGAAGCGCTTCTGCCTTATTCGCAGTTTCCTGGAATTCACTTTCGGGTATAGAATCATGTACTATACCTGCACCTGCCTGGACGGAAGCGGTACCGTTGGAAAAAAACAATGTCCGGATCACGATAGCCGTATCTACCGAACCGTTTCGGCTCACGTATCCCAAGGCACCGGCGTATGGTCCCCGTGGTGATGGTTCCATTTCTTCAATGATTTGCATCGCCCGCACTTTGGGTGCTCCACTGACAGTCCCGGCCGGAAAACACGCCTGCAATGCTTTCCAGGGAGTAATACCGTCACGCAAGAGACCACGGACACTGGAGACAATATGATACACATGAGAATAGCGTTCAACTTTCATAAACTCCTCTACCTCGACTGTACCAGGCCGGCATACACGTCCCAAATCATTCCGTCCAAGGTCCAGGAGCATGACATGCTCTGCGTTTTCTTTTTCATCCCCCATCAAGTCAGCCACTATTTCTGCATCAGTGGCATCATCTCTCCGCTTGCGTGTACCGGCAATCGGCCGTGTTCTCAAAACACCGCCCTGCAACTTGATCAACATTTCTGGGGAAGATCCGGCCAACTGAAAATCACCCGCATCCAGGTAAAACAGGTATGGAGAGGGATTAAGAGATCGAAGCTCCCGGTAAGACTCAAAAGGATCACCCTGGAAAGTTGCCGAAAAACGCCTGGAGAGAACTACCTGGGAGGCATGCCCGTCTTCGATGAGGCAGCGGACTTGTTCGACCGCTTTTTGAAATTCGTGTTGGCTGAAGTTGGAGCTGACCGGCCCTGTGAGACGAAAAGAGACCTTTTCTTTTTTACCAGAGTAGGATTCCATGGTTGCAAAAATACCCGCAATCCATTCTCTTGCCTTCCGATACCCCCTTTCGTCATTTTCACCTACCAGGTATACGGCGCCCATGGTATGCCGCAAATGATCAAAGTACAAAAAACGTGGAGCAGAGACAAAATAGGCTATGGGATATTCTGATTCCAGGTTGGGAGGAATTTTTTCCCACGTTTTGACTGCTTCGTAACTGAGAAAACCTACTGCTCCACCCAGAAAGGGAACATGGGGTTCAGGATAGACTTTTTCCACTGGAAATCGATCCTCGAGCTTCCCCAGCCAATTGGAAAAACCCCTATACCTGATTTCCTCATCCACGTCAAAAATGAGGAGAGAATATCTTCCCCATATTTCACCTCTTTCAGCGCTTTCCAATAAAATAACCGGTTTTCGGTCACGAAAAGCGTCAAACAAGGTAACCGGAGTGAAACGGTCAGCCAGCGTTTCACTCCACACAGGAACGGATGCATACCCCTCCTGAAAAAGAGACATCACCTTTTCTTCGCCTGGCTGTATATACTGCACATGTTCCTCCCATAAAAAAAGCCCTCGTCTCCAAGAGACGAAGGCTCATACTCGCGGTACCACTCTTGTTGGCAGTGAAACTGCCCACTCACTCGGGTACGGGACCTTCTGATCCGATACCTGGTCTTCTTTAGAGGGAAGAACCCTGCCCGGCCTACTCATATGGTTTTCGGCGGGCGGCTCAGAGGTCCATTCGTTTCCCCCGGAACACCGGGCTCTCACCTTGCCCCGGCTCTCTCCGGATCCGGGTGGGAAAGTACTCGTCCTCATCATTGCCTGGTATGTATTATCGTTCACACATTGTAAACGGGAAAAAAAACATTGTCAATAAAAATTCATAAAAAAAATTCATAAAATATGTGCGGTTCCGTTACAAGAGCTTCAATCCATATTGTGGTTCCGTTTCCAGCTGATTTTTACTCCCTCACTTCCAGCAGAGAAAGAAGATCAAGCGGATACTTCAAGAATAGATCGAAAGGCACAATAGACTCGCTTTTCGCTCCCCAGCCTGCCAGTGCGAAATCAACTCCTGCTGAACGTGCGCATTCTGAATCATAGATGGTATCCCCTATATACAGCGCATGCTCCGGTGGAACTCCTGCAGATTCAAGACAACAAACAAGAGGTGCGGGATGTGGTTTGTGAAAAGGGGTATCATCGACACATACAACATGTGCGAACCGCCCTAATAAGCCAAAAGATCCGAAATCGTCCTTGAGTTCTTTCCGTGTTTTTGAGGTGACGATACCTTTACGAATATTTCGTTCCTCTAAGGCTTCAATCAATGGTACGATTCCATCAAAGAGCTGTATATCTCCGGACAGGTTCTGTATGTGTTCATTCCACTCTTGTATCGCCTGTGCACAATCGGATACACCCAGTTTATTGAGAGATATATCTCCAGGAATTCCAAGAACAAAATCAAGGTTATCGCCGGGGGAAAAACGCCCTCTCCGCTCTAACACCAACTGAAGCGCTCGAATTATGACATTTTCCGTATCAATAAGTGTCCCATCAACATCAAATACAATGCATTTATACACAATTGTTCTCCTTTGTAAATTGATTGTTGGAGCGTTGGAGTGTTGGAGCGGAAATACCTTTTTTGAAAGGCACCTCCTCTGTTTCAACGCTTCTCTTTGCTCCACCGGCTGTTTGAATCCCGTCTATGAAATTACGTAATTACAAAATTATCGGGACTTTCCCTGCTTTTGGCTTTACCACGTCTCACTTCTTACGTCTTACT
>PWXL01000120.1 GCA_003561145.1 Candidatus Atribacteria bacterium | reverse complement strand
CAAAAGCAAGCGAGGAATGAAAAGGTGTATGATGCTCACGTAAAATACGGGTACACCTTGAAAGAAATTGCCGATTCTCTCAGTCTTCACTACTCCACGATCAGTAAGATAGTGCAGAAGATGGAGGAGAAAAAGTAGCTTTTCAAGACCTGACCCCCTGGAAAAGAGGCATTGGGTATCGAAACTGTCTACCAGGAACTGGCGCTCATAGAAACACGTGATGTCCCAGCCAACTTTTTCCTGGGGAGGGAACCCACGCGGGGGAAATCCGGTATTTTCGTGGACCGCAAAAAAATGGTGAACGATACGGTTCGCACCTTAAAGGAACTTGGTATCGTCTTGCCCTCACTTCGCACCCTCGTTCGCTACCTCTCAGGCGGTCAACGCCAGGCGTTGGCCATTGGTCGGGTCATGCCATGGGGAGGCAAGGTAATCATCATGGACGAGCCCACCGCCGCGCTGGGAGTGCGCGAATCCCGTAAAGTCCTTGACCTTGTGCTTCAGCTCAAGGAAAAGAAGTGTTCGGTGGTTGTCATCAGCCACAACATGCGCCATGTATTCAATGTAGCAGACCGCATCGTGGTCCTGCGTGGCGGGAAAAAAGTAGGGGACAGGATGAAGTCCGAAACAACCCCGGATGAAATAGTCAAATTAATTGTTGGAGCCGAAATGTTATAAATTCAAAGGGTTGCGCCATGAGCGAAAGTTGTGTACAAACAGAATACATAAAGATCAAGACAGGAGATTCCTCCATGTCTTGTGTCAGCATAGACCATACCACCAGGGGAAGAAACACAGGTGGCGCTATGGGTTGTGTCATCCCTCTCACTTTGAAACACGGATTCAATCGGGTCTTTCTCCTGCGGGGTCATAGATTCATCCTCGTTGATACGGGCTCACCAGGCTGTGGACAGGAAATTCTCACCAGGCTGCGCCAAGCTGGGGTGTGCCCCGAGGAAATATCACTCATCCTCATAACCCACGGTCATTTTGACCACTGGGGAAATGCTCGCTTTCTCAAGGAAAAGTTACGCGCGCCTCTGGCCGTCCATGAAGCTGATGCTCAAAGAATGAGAGAAGGCCACAGCGGATTTCTCCGTCCTACCTGCCCCGCCGGAATCGTATACAAAGTTTGCAGCTGCTTGGCCGGCCGCATGCGGGGCAACTTACGGGGAGCAGAGCCCGATCTGGAAGTGGAAAAAGCATTTTCTCTTCGCCTGTTCGGCGTTGACGGCATGGTTATTCCAACACCCGGACACACCAGGGGATCTCTTTCAGTGATACTCCAATCGGGTGAAGCGGTGATAGGCGACCTCCTGATGGGAGGATTTTTGCGCTCCAACCGTCCTGGATGGCCGATTTTCGCCGAGGACATTGAAGCCGCAAGAGAAAGCCTGGAGAGAGTGCTGGAAAAAGGAACGCACACACTCTACCCTTCACACGGGGGAGTTTTATCTGCGAAAGATTGCACCCGCCTTCTCAATAGCAAAGCGCACTCCGATACATGAGGCATCCACTGTACCAGTACATACCGTCAGTGTGACCGTTCCCGTGTTAGCCGAACCTCGACTCTATCAGGGCACCCGAATACAATATGAGTAGCAAGCATCGCTTTTTTCTGAACCCCGCGTGGAATCACTGTAATACGAGGTGAGAGTTTTCAGCAAAAAATTCACCAACATGCGGCGAAGGGTGTGCAAAAGTAAGCAAAAGGACGTTGGCTCATCGCACCACCACCTCCATCATTGAAAGGGATGAATGCCTTTGGATGCACTTACAAAAATAAAGAATAAAATTAAAGAAGGGGAAATTGTCATTGGTTCTCATGTTACTTTTAATGAAAGCTGTATAACTGAGATTTTCGGAGACATCGGTTTTGATTTTGTGTGGATCGACAAAGAGCATTCACCGCTTGACAGACAAGAAACCCTGCTTCACATCATGGCTGCAAGAAGCGCTGGAACTGCGGCATTTGTAAGAATTCCCTGGAACGACCCGGTTCTTGCCAAGCCAATACTCGAAATGGGGCCGCAAGGGATAGTTTTTCCCTTTATTAAAACAGCAGAGGAAGCAGAAACGGCCGTAAAGTCATGCACTTATCCACCGGCGGGGATACGAGGGTACGGTCCAAGAAGGGCGGATAAATATGGTCTCGTAGACAACCGCGAGTATATCCGAAATGCCTGCTCGAGTGTATGGAAAATTATTCAAATAGAACACATAGAAGGTGTTCGAAACCTGGGGAAAATCCTCGATGTTACCGGGATTGATGCCATAGTTGTTGGCCCGAACGATCTCTCCGCTTCAATGGGGCTCATTGGACAGACAAATCACAAAAAGGTAAAAGAAGCAATGGACGAAATAGCAAAAAATGTTACCGATTCTGGTATTCCTCTTGGTGTTTCCATGGGCTATGAATCATGGGATGTTGTTGAAGAGTGGCTGGAAAGGGGTGTGAACTGGATAGGAATAGGAATTGACTTTGGTTTTGTTGTCAAAACAGGCCTCGAGGTTTTGAACGGAACAAAAAAAATTGCCCGAGAACACAAAAGGAGGCAATGAAAATCAGTATTCAGGAGTCAGGAGTCAGGAGTCAGAATGTTTTTAGACCGTCACTGCGAGGAGCGAAGCGACAAACGAGGGTTGTGAAGTAACTGAAATGCCCTTTTCAAAAGCTTTTCACGCATCCTCGCATATACGGACTTACGCATATACAATCTATTTACAGAAGAGGAGTGAAACACGGTGAAAAAGTCTATCTCTTTGGTAATGCTGGCTGCATTTCTCGTTTTGTGCTTTGTGTGTACCGGCTCAGCCTCCGGTCAAGAGGATATTCCTACGGTAACACTCCCGATTTCCAGCCTGCTCGAGGTGAGGAAAGAACTTATACAGGAAGAAGGGAATGCCTATCCCGATGGGTGGGATGAATACTATTTTTCCTACAGAGGGCAAATCCGCCATGTGCTCTTTGAAGCACAGGCGGGGCCGTTTGATATGGTATCCGTGTACCCTGTGACCCTGGAAATGCGTTGGGTGGAGATTTTGTGGGCCCAGGACCGCTATGGCGAAAGCGAGGCTTGGGTGGAAGAAGAATACGATTATGCGGTTGATATTTCCTCCCGCTATGTATATTTTGACGCCTACCTCTACAGCGACTCAGAGCCCTTATTAGACGAAGAACACCTCCGTTTCATTTTTCAGGACAGTACGGGCAACCGAACCGAGGGAGAAATTGTCTCATATTTCCTGGAACCCATAAAGCCCAGCTACCAGGCCGCGGTCAGAGTCGGTGTCCCTCTTATGGATAATGCTTCTCACATCGACTGGTTCAGCCTTCATATTTCTACCAATCATGTATCCGGCACAGCACAGATGAGATGGATATTCCAGGAGGATTGAGTGAAGGTAATATTATCAAAGTAAAAAGGCGGTCTAGGGTCGAGGGTTTAGAGTTTAGGGCAAGGAGAAATACTAAAACCCGTCACTGCGAGGAGCGAAGCGACGCGGCAGTCTATGCAGTGCGGGCAGTGAGACGGGAGACGTAGGATGAAAACAGTATTCAGTGGTCAGGAGTCAGAATTCAGAATGTTTTCAGTCCGTCACTGCGAGGAGCGAAGTGACAAACGAGGGTTGTGAAGTAACTGAAATGCCCTTTTCAAAAGCTTTTCACGCATCCTCGCATTTACGGACTTACGCATCTACAATCTATTGAGAGAGGAGATGTAAATAACAGCGTTAGGAGTGAGGGGTGAGGGGTGAGGAGTTTACAAACAGCCAGTGGAGCAAAGAGAAGCGTTGAAACAGAGGAGATGCCTTTCACAAAAAAGTATTTCCGCTCCAACGCTCCAACGCTCCAACGCTCCAACATTCTATTGAGAGAGGAGAAAGGGAGATTGACCGTTCATCAAAGCTTTCCACTTACTAGCGAACAGGAATTGGTTGTGAACCATGATCATGGACCCGCGCTTGTTTTCGCAGTGGCCGGTTCGGGGAAGAGCACCTGCCTGGTCCATCGTATTGAACGCTTGGTAAGAGAAGGAGTGTTTCCTCCCGATTGCATTCTGGCTTCTTCATTTAATAAGCTTGCAGTCAATGATCTTTCAGAAAAACTCAAACAATGGCCGCATTGCGCACCTGTCAAACTTCAGACGCTGCATGCCCTGGGAAGGGCGGTCCTGCTAAAAGCAAGGCATCTGCGCGGAGAGACCGTACCGCAGAACGACCCGGAGGAAGCTGATATGCAGCTCTTGTATGAAGCGAAAAGGAGAGCCCGCCAGGATAATGTGGAATACGCCGACCAACTCCACGCCATGGACGATGAGGATTTTCTGAATTATATCGGCCGGTGCAAAGGAAATATCGCCTATGCTGACCTCTTTGCGGTTGACCTGCCTCCCCGGGGAATGTCATGTGCTGCTCAGGCAGATGCTCCACCCGATCTTCCCTGGTATCTCAGCCTCTATCGACTCTTTGAAGCCATACGCAAGGAAAAAAATTGGATCACTTTTGATGATCAGCTTCTGGAAGGGTGGGAGAGCCTGGTTCGGGATCCTGCCGTTCTCGACCACTTCCGCAGCAGCTATTCTTGCCTGATGGTAGACGAATTTCAGGACATCAACAAGGTGCAGCATGCCATATTGGACCTCCTGGTCGCAGCACACAAAAATTACATGGTCATTGGAGATGATGACCAAACCATTTACGAATGGCGGGGGGCCAATCCCGAATTTATTCTCGGTTTTGAAAAACGGTATGGCGCGAAAAAGTACACCTTGAGCCTCAATTTCCGCTCCACAGCCAGCCAGGTTCTCTTGGCCAACGAAGTAATAAAGCATAACCGGAAAAGAGAGAAGAAATATCTTCGCCTTTACAAAACAGAACCGGGAGAGACCCGGATAGCGCAGTATGAAAACACACGGAGTATGGCCTCCGACATCGCAGATTCCTATGAACAATGCTTCAGGGAAGGATTTCCCAGCCAGGAGGCGGTTATCCTGGTGCGATTATATGCCCAAACCCCTGTCATCGAGCAGGTTCTCATTGAAAAGGGGATTGCCTATCGAATCGAGGGTAGAAAACCATTTTACCAGAGAAAAGAAGT
>PWXL01000131.1 GCA_003561145.1 Candidatus Atribacteria bacterium | reverse complement strand
TTCCTTCACGGATATAGCCTTTCCTCCAAGGACTTCCGCTATCTGATGTGCGACTTTTTTCGTGTTACCGTGGTGAGCTGAATGATACACAATAAGCGTTTTCATTGATATGATACCTTCAGAGATGAACGAGCCCGGTGATGCTCGAGAGCGCTATCAATCAGTCGATCCAGCAATTGAGCCGTAGGTACGCCGCTTTCTTTCCATAGGCGGGGATACATGCTTATATTCGTGAAACCAGGGATTGTATTGATTTCATTCACAACAACCTCTCCATTCTCTTTTATGAAAAAGTCAACCCGTGCCATTCCCTCGCAGCACAAAACGCGGAAAGCCCGACTCGCAAGTTCTTGTACCTGTTTGAGTATATTTTCCGGAAGTACAGCAGGCGCAATAAGCTCGGCGCCTTCCTGGTCGAGGTACTTGGCCTCATATGAATAAAACTCGTGGCGGGGACGGATTTCACCCGGCAGGGAAACCGAGGGAGGAGAACCGTCCAGCACAGAACATTCTATTTCCCGACCGGAGATAGCTTCCTCGATGATTACTTTCGTATCGTAGCAAAAAGCATCATCGAGAGCAATCCGTACTTCTTTTATATTGTTTGCCTTGTGAATCCCAACAGAGGAACCGAGGCTTGCGGGTTTTATGAAAAGAGGGAGGTCAAGGTTGTCGCAGATATCTTCAAGCTTGATATGGGGGAATTCTTCCCGCCTTACTGCAACAAAGTGAGCCACTGGGAGGCTTCCTTCCCGTAACAGACGTTTCATGACATCTTTATCCATTCCTATGGCTGATCCTGTTACTCCGGCTCCCACGTAGGGAAGGAGTGCCGTCTCCAGGAGACCCTGTACGGTTCCATCTTCTCCTCCTGGTCCATGCAGGATGGGCAACACAACGTCCACCGGGTGTACAGGATATCGAGGAGGAGAGATCTCTATAAAGGCGTTTTTCCCGGCTCCCGGGATCAGCGCCAGCGGTTTCCCGCCTTTCGCGCGGAGGTTTTCCAGTTTTCCGGAAGAAAGAAAAGGGGTCGGATCAGGTAAAAGAAACCACTCCCCTTCCCGGGTAATACCAATTGACAGCAGATGGTAACGGTTCGTATCAATTGATTCCAAGACGTTGCGTGCTGAGATAAGAGAAACTTCGTGTTCGGCGGAACGTCCACCGAACAGAACCGCCAGGCGTAATTTCGAAGCGCTCATACTTTTCTCCCTTCAATCTGTAGAAGAACGGGCTGCGATGGGCATACGGCGTCCTATGCCAAAAGCCTTACTGGTGACCTTGAGGCCGGGTGGTGCTTGTTTCCGTTTATATTCGCTGCGTTCAACAGCGTTCACGACCCACTCTACCGTCGCTGCGTCAAAGCCCTGCTCTACGATGGCGGGTACCGGGATCATTTCTTCGATATACAAGGAAAGAATCCGGTCAAGGAGGGGATAGGCTGGAAGGGTATCCTGGTCGGTCTGGCCGGGACGTAATTCGGCAGAAGGTGGTTTTTTTATGATAGAGAGGGGGATTACAGGCCGATCTTTATTGATGTGGTTGGCGAGTTTGTACACAAGTGTTTTAGGGACATCTGAAAGAACACTCAAGCCGCCGCTCATATCTCCATAGAGGGTACAATAGCCCACCGCTATTTCGCTCTTGTTCCCCGTTGTGAGCACCAGGTATCCAAATTTGTTGGAAAAAGCCATGAGAATATTCCCCCGAATGCGGGCCTGGATATTCTCCTCCGTGACATCACTCTCCCGGCCGGCAAAGGGTTCTTTCAGTGTGCAGAGGTAGCTTGATAAAATATTATCTATGGGGATTGTGTGGCAGACTACTCCCAGGTTGTCGGTCAGTATTTGTGTGTCTCTCACGCTCCCGGGGGAAGAATATGGTGAGGGCATCGTGATTCCCAGCACGTTTTCCGGTCCCAGGGCCTGGCATGCCAGGACACAGACAACCGCTGAATCGATACCACCGGAGAGTCCCAGCACCGCTTGAGAGAAACCGCATTTGCGCAGGTAATCACGTATACCCAGGACAAGCGCCTGCTGCACAGTATCCAGAGGATCTTCCGGGGTATACAGGGGCATGGCGGAGGGGGCGGATGTATCGACCATTTCCACGTGTTCCCGAAAGGAAGGAAATACTGCCACAGGTCTTCCCGTTGCATCAAAAGCCAGGCTGCGTCCGTCAAAGACAAGTTCGTCATTGCCCCCTACCTGGTTGAGGTAGAAAAAGGGAATTCCGTGACGGCGGGCATGATCGGACAGCATCCGGTAGCGTAGCTCTTCTTTCCCCATGGTGAATGGTGAGGCGGAAATATTGATAAACACCGTCGCACCTTTTTTCGCAAGCAGGTCCAATGGGTCAATGTGGTAGGGATTGGCGGTCGGCCAGAAATCAGGGTGGTTCCAGGCGTCTTCACATATGGAAATTCCCAGTACTTCTCCGGCAAAAGGAAAGGTGGCCACATTTGGGGCCGGTTCAAAATAACGTGTTTCGTCGAATACATCATACGTGGGCAAGAGGCTCTTGGATTGGGAAAATAGCATCTTTCCCTTATGGATGAGTATTGCCGCGTTATAGAGGGGTTTCCCACTTGCCTTGCCGGTTACCATGGGGGCTCCCAGGAGAATACCGGTCTGCGGAAGGGAATGGGAATGTTCGATCACCTCGAGCAAAATTTTTTCTGTTTTTTCAACGAACCACCTGCGTTCCAAAAGGTCCTTGGGAGGATAGCCGGTGATAAAGAGTTCGGGAAAAACCACGAGATCAGGTTCAAGGGCTGCACAGTATCCCAATGTCTCCCGAAGCTTCTTCATGTTGCCGCGGAGATCTCCTACCATGGGATTGAGTTGTGCCAGAGAGATTTTCATATATTACCTCCAGGAGCATTCAATAGAGGAAGAACGGAGGATCAGCCGAACCCCAGGGATAAGATCTTATCTTCTATGATCGTCTTCAAGCACGCGTCTACAACTGAGGGATCATATAATTTTTTCCGGTTACGGGATATTTCATCCATGACTTCCCGGTATTTCCGCTCCGGTCGAAAAGGCCTCTGTGAAAGCATGGCTTCTACCACATCAGCTACTGCCATAACCCGGGCCTGGGGAAGGATCCGCTCACCCCGCAGACCGTCAGGATACCCTGACCCGTCAAGCCTTTCATGGTGTTGGCGTACGATTTTTGCTATCGGCCAGGGAAAATCCACTGATTTGAGGATTTCAAAACTGACAACCGGGTGCGATTGAATCATCCTATATTCTATGGCACTGAGGGGTGCCGGTTTGAGCAGGATTTCAGTAGGAATATATATTTTCCCGATATCATGCACAAGGCTTGCCAGATACAGACAATCAACTTCTTCTTCATCCGAACCCATTTCCCGGGCTATGAAGCTCGCTATCTGGGCAACCCTTTTCTGGTGTCCCGCTGTATAGGGATCCCGCATTTCAACCATTTTTCCCATTGCTTGCACTGTACCGAAAACAATTTTTTCATGGCTTTCTTGATGGTGTTTGAGGTCGACGGTTAAACGTTTTGTCTCCGTGATATCTTTTGCTATGAGTACCTGCGCTCTTTTACCGTCAGGCCAAACAAGAGGAAATTCGCGGCACTCGTACCAGAAATTATCTACCTTGTTGAGTGTTTCCCATTCGCATGGCGAATGTGTTTTTTCATTGGGTGTCCATGGATTACTGAAAGAATGGGATAACTGCTCGTTTTTTAAGGGTGGGTTGTTACCGAAGTGGTTCTTCCATGCATTGTTGACGAACAAGACATCTCCACTGCCTTTTACCCCGATAAAAACAAGCTCTTCCATCTCCTCCAGGAACGCAAGGAATTTCTTGTGTTCCTGGAGGAGAGCCTCTTTTACCTGTTTTTTCAAATCTTTATCGGGGATTGTATCGAGCAATTCCCGCCATTCGCTCATACTTTGCCGCCTCATCATCTATTCTGAGTATCCGTTCTCACAAGCACATCTGTAATATTTTGAGTACATCTTCCTTGTAAAGAGGTTTTACAGAACCCAAAGGCCCCCTGCTTACCGCTTTTTCGGCCATCTCGTCCAGACGTTCAGGGCCGATACCGACTTCCTGCAGGCTCACGGGCGCGCCGATTTCCTTGAACCAGGACTTGGTTCGATCTATAGCTGCCTGTGCGGCTTCCCTCTCTGTCCGCCCATCGTGCGAGAGATTCCATACCTGGTTACCGAACCGGGCGAACTTATGAGGGATGATATCCATAACGTATTTCATCCACTGGGGAAAGATAATGGCTAATCCCGCTCCGTGGGAAATGTCGTATATTGCGCTCAACTCGTGCTGGATGTTATGCGTTGACCAATCATCCTTGACCCCGCTTTCCAGGAGGTGGTTCAGCGCCAGTGTTCCCGCCCACATGATCACGGCCCGGGCGTCGTAATCCTCCCCTTTGTGGAGCACACGCGGGGTGTACTCGATGATTGTCGTCATCACGGCTTCGTTCATTCGATCCTGGAGGGGGGATTCCGGTGTATTATGAAAATACTGCTCGAAAAGATGAGCCATGATATCGCATATTCCATTGACAGTTTGATCGGGAGGGACGGAAAAGGTGTTGACCGGGTCGAGAATCGAGAAAGTGGGGAATATGGCCGGGTTGACCACCGCCCACTTTTCCTCGGTTTCTTCGTTGGTAATAACCGCGTTATGGTTCATTTCTGAACCGGTAGCGGCCAGTGTGAGAATCGTGCCCAGGGGAAAGCCGGGTGTGGGAGCCGCTTTTTTAGTGAAGAAATCCCACGGATCTCCATTGTATCGGGCACCGGCTGCCATGATTTTTGAAGCGTCAAGCACACTTCCCCCTCCTACGGCTAAAATTATATCTATTCCTTCCTTCTTGCAGATATCTATACCCTCGCGCACACTGGATATACGGGGGTTGGGTTGAATACCCGAGAGTTCAAAAACTTCCATGTTCTCGCTCTTGAGAAAAGTGAGGACACGTTCATACAGGCCGTTTTTTTTGATACTGCCTCCACCATAGGTCAGCAGGACCTTTTTCCCGTATTGCGCACATTCCTTCCCCACCCGTCCTGTTTCGTCTTTGCCGAAATACACTCGTGTTGGATTGTAAAATGCGAAATTTTCCATGTATAGCCTCCT
>PWXL01000199.1 GCA_003561145.1 Candidatus Atribacteria bacterium | reverse complement strand
TACAAGAACTCGAACGGCTCCTGGAGGCAGGGGAAGGCACTGTAAAACGTGTAACGCTTGCACCCGAGCTTCCCGGAGGACTTGAAGCGGTTGAATACCTTGCTTCCAGGGGCATCATTGTATCGCTTGGCCATTCTCGGGCCGATTACCGCACTGCAATGGCGGCGTGGCAACGCGGAGCGAGGATCATTACCCATCTCTTCAATGCCATGGAACCACTCCACCACCGCACTCCGAATCTTCTCGCCTTCGCCCTGGGTTTCGAGGGAGTCTGGTGCGAAATGATAGCGGACGGAATACATATTTGCCCCGAAGTGATGGAAATCGCCCTGGGCGCAGCGGGAAAGCGGATCTTCATTGTCAGCGACTCGGTGCGGGCGGCCGGACTCAGTGATGGATCATATGTCTTTGGGGGCGAGGAAATGGAAGTACGGCAAGGAATCGCACGCATCCGTTCCACCGGCAGCCTGGCCGGAAGTACCTTCCCGCTCAACCGGATGCTCGCTTTCCTGGCAGAGCGCTTCTCTCTTTCCCTCACCGAGCTTTCGGCCATGGCATCTCTTTTACCGGCACGGTTATTGGGGAAGACAGGCGAACGGGGAAGCATCGAAGAAGGAAAAAGGGCCGATCTCGCCGTGTTCGATGAGCGTTTCCACTGCCTGGCAACATACCTCGCCGGGAGGCGTATTTTCACGTTCCCGGAAGAAGGGAAAAAAGGGGAATGGAATCTCGAAAAGTAAAAATTTCACTTGTGGGCATGGGAAGGGTGGGAGCATCAATTGCCTATACTGTCATGCTCAAAAGTCTCGCTGATGAGATGGTCCTGGTAAGCCGCAGGCGGAAGGTGGCAGCAGGAGAAGCGTACGATCTTCTCCACGCTCTTCCTTTTGCTCAGCCCATGGATATACGCGCAGGAGATATCGGGGAAACGAGCAACTCGGATATCGTGGTGATCACCGCTTCCATCCCCATGCTCGATATGAAAGACCGGATGGACCTGGGAAAAGGAAATACCCACCTCTTTGGTGACCTTGTCCCACCGCTTGCAGAGGCCAGTCCCCAGGCGGTGTTCATTATCGTGACAAACCCTGTCGATCTCATGACATATTGGGCATGGAAGCTCTCCCGGTTTCCGCCCTCACGGGTCATCGGAACCGGAACATTGATTGACAGCGCCCGCTTCCGTAGTCTTCTGGGGGAAACGAGCGGCATTCATCCGGCGGACATTCATGCCTATATTCTCGGGGAGCATGGAAAAAGTGAATTCGCCGCTTTGAGTATCGCCGACATGGGTGGAAAACCTGTCCATGAAATATTCCCTCTTTGTGTAAAAAATTGTTCCGACACTACAGTGGAAAATGTCTTTCAGGAGGCCCGTGAAGGAGGTTTTCAGGTATTCCGACACAAGGGATACACCAATCACGCCATCGCTCTCGCCACAGCAGAAATTATCGAAACAGTAGTCCACAACCGCAACCGGATACTCCCTGTGAGCACGCTTATGAACGGGTATCTGGGTATATACGATATCTGCCTCTCCTTGCCCGCCATTGTTGGAAAAAACGGCGTGGAACAGTTGGTGGAACTCGATCTTGATGAGAAAGAAAAACAGGCTTTTCAAATTTCAGCCGAACGCTTGAAAGGAGCAGCCCGCATCCTGGGAATACGGTAAATGCAGTAAGAAGTGAGTCCGTAAAAACTCACTTCTTACGATTCACTGCTCACCGCCTTTATCCTTCCCCATTTCCCCCTTTCACCGCCTCACCTTCCCCACTTCCCCGTTTTTCTCCATTTACATCCTCGATATCGCAACATATGGGATGGTTGACTCCACGTATAGCTGACTGCCTTCTTAGTCGAGATACCCCCGTTCTCTGCAGGCTTCCAAAAAGAGCTGATATTTTTCCCGGTAAACGGCAGCAAGATTCGGATCAGGCTCAACCACCGATTTCTTCCTGACCATGGCACGGCTTGCCTCTCCCACTCCACCCAGTATCTTCGATGCAGCAAGGATGCACGAGCCCATGGCGGCTTCAATAGTAGCGGGTACTACCAGTGGACGTTCCAAGACAGACGCCCTGATGTGACACCACAAGGTGCTCAAGGCACCGGAACCCGAGGTAAACACCTTCTCTATGGGGGTGGCGCCCAGTTGAGCCAGCAGCGCATACGAGTAACATTCCAGATAGGCAACCCCTTCCAGGCATCCGGTGTAAAACTCCAGGCGATCGCGTTCGGTTCCCAGCTGAAAAAAGCCGGCATCAGGAGAGGCAAAGGGTAACCTTTCTCCGCGACCTGCCAACGGGTACACAATAATATCGGTGGGAAGAGAACGATAGGAGGCTGTTTCATCCAACTTGGCGTAGTCCTCCCCGGGGAAAAATTTGGAGAGGCATTCTCCACCCGTATTGCTCGCTCCACCCGGCAGCCACCATCCCTCCGGGTGCCGGTGGCAATATACTCTCCCTCGATCATCCCGTACCAGGCTGTCAGAGACACTACGGATCACCAATGTGGTTCCTAATGCCGCCGATACATCTCCCGGTGTTGAGGCCCCGGAGGCGTAAAAGGCGGCTGTTCCATCAGTGGCCCCGGCAACTATACTGATATGTGGCTCAAGACCGATATCCATAGCTACTGCCGGCTGGAGTTTCCCAACCTCTTCGCCCGAGTTCAAGACCACAGGAAGTGTCCGCAATGAAATTCCTAACTTGTTTTCGATAAATGGAGGCCATGCTCTATGAGAAAGGTCATAACCCATTTTTAATGAGTTTGATATATCCGAATATCCCCACTTATCGGTAAACAATCCAACCATCCAATCAGCAGCGTGGAGAAAATAGTGTGTACGGTGAAATACCTCCGGCATATTCTCCCGCAGCCATAGTACCTTACACAAGGCAAAGGAAGGGTCAAAACGGTACCCAGAGCGTATAGTAAAAGACCCTGACGCTTCGTTGACACGAACAGCCTGTTCCCGTGCCCGCGCATCATTGTACATGATAGCCGGGTGAAGGACTTTCCCTCCTTCTCCACACGGGATCACTGTACCGGAGGTGGAATCACATGATATATACCTTATTCTTTTTGGATCTTTCCCCTCGACCCGCATTGCATTCAGAGTCAAGCGCAAGGCGGAAAGAGTCTTCTCCCACCAATGATGAGGATCTTGCTCGAAATAATCACCCTGTCTCGGTGGTACACCAAGTCTTTCTCTGCCTTCGGCTATAATATATCCTTTCAGATCACTTACTATGCAGCGTACCCCCTGGGTACCTAAATCAATACCCAGTACATATGTTCCAGGTTCATAACTCAATACTCCACACCCTCCCTTATGGTCAACGTGCCTTCCCCGCAGGGGGAAGACGTCGTGTTTGACCTGCCGTGACAATGTAGCTATAATGGTACCCGCAACATTATACGCCAATGGTCGCCAGCAGTGAAAGGAGTTATACTTGATGAAAAGGACCTATCAGCCACACAACACGAGGAGGCGAAAAACACACGGATTCAGGTCGAGGATCAAGACCAGGGCCGGTCAAAACATCCTGCGCCGGAGAAGGCAAAGGGGGAGGAAGAAACTCACTGTTTCCTCTTGAAGATGGGGCGTATGGTACGGCTTACCCGGAGGGAAGATTTTACCCGGCTCTTTCGGGAGGGGGAAAAATACGATTTCGGTCCTGTTCGACTCTGGGCTGCGAGCAAAAAAGAAGGGCCTCTGCGAACGGCCTTTGTAGGGAAAAGCAAGCGATCAGTAAGGCGCAATCGAATCAGAAGAAGGCTGAGGGAAGCGTTTCTCCGACACTTCTTCCCGTACGTGAATCATTTACCTTGTGACCTTCTTTTTATGAGCGATGAGCGCCTGATGAGAAGTGATTTTCTTGCCATAGCCGAATGGATTGGAGAACTTCTTTTACGGGCCGGGATCTTGGAGAAAGACAGGATTTACAGTGAATGTAAAAAGAAATATCCTGAGAAGCGTTGATCGGGTTTTATTTTTTTATCAAAGGGTACTGTCTCCGCTTTTTCCACCGAGTTGCCGATTCGAACCCACCTGTTCACAGTATGCAAGGGAAGCACTGTGTAAATATGGCTTATGGAAAGGGTTTATACGCACTGTATGGCGAATTTTACGGTGCCATCCTTTTTCCCGGGGCGGCATTGATCCGGTGTGAGACACACTGCCTTGTCCTTTCCCGCTGCTATCAATGTCCGGAGGTCTTCTCTTGTGTTTCTTATGATTCCTCGCAGGAGAGTGAAACTATTTCAGCAGGAAAAAGGTATTGTTGTACTTGTTAATTTAATTGAAGGGAGAAAAGGAGTCTAACTTATGTGGTCTCAAATAGTCGAATTTTTCTCTAACGGGATGGCCTTAATACTGAATTTTTTCTACTCGATTACCGGTAACTGGGGGATATCCATTGTCCTTCTTACCGCTGTTATTCGAATTGCATTATACCCTATCATACACAAACAGAATATTTCCACCCGGGCCATGCAGGAAATCCAGCCCGAGATCAAGAAACTACAGGAAAAATACAAGAAAGAACCCCAGAAACTCAACCAGGAAATGATGAAATTATACAAAGAAAAGGGAGTCAATCCACTGGGAGGGTGTTTGCCCCTCCTCATCCAAATGCCCTTTTTGTTCCTTCTCTATCGTGTTCTTGTTGATTTTGATTTTGGAGAAGCAGGGTTTTTATGGCTTCCCAGTCTTTCGGAACCTGACCCTTACTTTATATTTCCTTTGGCCATGGGGGCTTCTACATATATTCAACAAAAAGTCGCCATGCCTGCAACCGCCGGAGGACAAGGATCACAGCAGAATATGATCATGATGATAGTCATGCCCATCTTCCTGGTGTTTATCAGTTGGGGCATTCCCTCCGGTGTTCTTGTATACTGGTTTGTTTCCAACCTTTTCTATATCGCACAATCACTACTCCTGGAAATGAAAATAAGAAAAGAACGTGCCCTGGCACCATCATTGTCAGAAACGACCTCCTCCATATCGAGCGGTGAAGAAGCCACAATTGAAGAAGCCACGATTGTGGAGGAACCTGCCCCTGTCGAGGAACCAACCACCGTTGACAATGAACCAACCATTACGCCACAGCCATCATCCTCTTCATCCTCTTCATCCTCTTC
>PWXL01000221.1 GCA_003561145.1 Candidatus Atribacteria bacterium | reverse complement strand
TTGAAATATCTAGAACAGGCAAAAGATATCAAGCAGAATCGATACCACCCAGTGAAGAAGAAATACAGGAAAAAAGGTGCCTGCCTGGTAAGCGAATATTCCCATTCCCAGGCCACCCAGCATGGAAAGGAGGTATTCGGGCTTTCCGCGATGAAGCAGCGTAAACAGTACTAACTGTACCAATATCGCAGAGCGTCCGAAACGGGGTTTGAGGCCGAACATCAAAAAACCCCGGCAAAAAAATTCCCAGGCAAACATGTACAGACCTACCGATAACTGGAAAACCAAAAAAGCCCCTACACTTTCACCTGCGGGGGCATATTGAGGATAGAAGGCGCGATACGCTGGATTACGAGACACGATCCATGCCCATAAGGTTCCTGCAATCACCAGGAGGAAAAACCAGGGGAGCCAGCGCCGCGGTGAACCTGTCCCTCCTCCCATTTCTTTCCATCCCATACGCGGATGAACCGCATTGACTGCCAGTGGAAGAAGAAAAAACCACACTATGCCGGCCAGGTGCTGATTGAAAATACCTCCGGGAGGAGGGAATAGCCGCATCCCTTCCATCAGTAAGGAGTGATCGTATCCTACCACCATGGCGGTTGCAGTAAGAAGAACGATCCCTTCACGGGATGAAAGGAGCCTCCCGTACCTGCGTAAGAGCAAAAGAAGTTTCCTGAACAGCTGTTTCATATTTCCCCCGTAGATACCGTGAACCGTGAGTCGAAAGTCGTGAGCCGGTTTATAATCCGTAAGGAGTGCAAGGTACACCTTACGGATTTTACGACTACCTGCCCCCTACATACAATTCACTGGCTTTCAGCCTCCTCACCCCTCACCGTCCATGAGGAACTGTACGGTGCGTGGTCACTTGTGCGGTGCTTCACATATTCTGAATCCTGAATCCTGAATCCTGAATCCTCCTTCGTAACCTATTGTACCCTGTGTCTCCCTCAAAGGGAGCGGTATATCAGCAGTAAAAAAAGGAATAAAAAACCATCTTGTTAAGTTATTCTATTATAATTATAATGAATTGATAGGGGAGGTATAGACAATGCATAAGATGACAAAGGAATTTCTTGAAACGGCATTCGCTGGAGAGTCTCAAGCACATATGCGTTATCTTATTTATTCGGATGTTGCCGAAAAAGCAGGCAAACCGAACATCGCCCGCCTCTTTCGGGCTATAGCCTATGCGGAACAGGTCCATGCGACAAATCATTACCGTGAGCTCGGCATGGTCAACGACACTCCTCAGAACCTTGGTGTCGCTATCGATGGTGAAACTTTTGAAGTAGAAGAAATGTATCCCGTATATAATAACACAGCTCGTTTTCAAGATGAAAAAGGAGCGGAGCTTTCTACTCATTACGCCTGGAGCGCTGAAAAGATCCACGCCAAGATGTATAATGATGCCCGTGAAACAGCTCAGAAAAACCAGGACATCAACATCGACACCATGTTTATATGTCCGGTTTGTGGATATACTGTTGAGGGTACTCCACCGGATATCTGCCCGGTGTGCGGTGCCAAGAAAGAAACATTCAAATCTTTTTAGAAGGGAGGTATATCATGTCGAAATTTGAAAACTTGTTTCAGGAAGCAGATTGGAAGCAGGAGAAGCATGTTCCGGTTATCGAGGGTCCCGATTCTGTCACAAAGGGCGAGTTTACCCATTTTTCCGTAAGCATCGGGAAAGAAATACCCCACCCCAATACTACCGAACATCACATCCGCTGGATTACCGTCACCTTCCTCCCGGACGGCGGGAAGTACCCCTATGAAGTCGCTCGCTTTGAATACTTAGCGCACGGAGAATCCGTGGAAGGAGCCAACCAGGGCCCGGCCTACACGGCTCCTCACTCGTGTTTCTCGGTGCGGGTTGATACAGCAGGGACGTTGTTTGCGACTTCCTACTGCAACATACACGGACTATGGAACTCTGAAAAGTCCGTGAGTGTAAGCTGAAAAAAGTACGGGCAGGGGAGGAAGATTTTTTCTCTCTTGCCCCCTCCATGTTTTGTATCTTCCAGCACCTTTTTCTGCTATGAAAAGTTGATCCATATGAGAAAAAAAAGGATAATCAGCGGTATCCAGAGGAGTTGGTATTGAAAAGAGGGAAACACGAGGTGATAGACACCGTTGGATAGCTTTCTTGTTCCCGTTACCACCAGTTCCAGCATGCGGTTGAGGGAAGGTACGGGTCTCACCGGGAAAAACAATCCTTTGGTGACTGCGAGCAAAGCTACCCCGCCTAAGAGGAAGAAAATATTTTCGATCATAGTCGGCCACCAGAGAATGACTACTTGCGGATCTTCCACCCCCATGAGCATATATATAAGTGGAGGATATATGCCAAACACGAGAAGCAACAACGAACCGATCATGAGAGGGGCTTTTTCATACGCTCCCGCCCGGTAATAACAGGAAACCTTTTCCCGGCTTTTTTGGGCTGTTTTCGTTACGATGTCTTTCAGGATACCCCACCACAAGAAACGCATGGCATATAAAACTGTAATAAGCGTCGCTCCATACAGTAAAAATCCAACTGCATAGATTTCTGCTGTACCATGTTTGATAAGGTTTTTCGTATGGAAACCTGCGAGAAATACCATGCCCATCAAAGAGGAAAACCCCACTATGGTATTTACCGCGTTCACCGGATGGTGGTAAAATGCTTGTCCAAAACGATAAATAATCCTTCCACGGCATTCTTTTTCCCACAAACCACTCCCGAGAAACAGCGTGGTTTTAGCTATACCGTGAACGACCATGTGGAGGACCGCTCCCATCTGGCCCAGCACAGTTCCGCTTCCAACCCCCAGGGCTATGTATCCCAGCTGGCTGAGGGTGCTGTATGCCAACAGTACTTTGTAGTCCGTAGACAGAAAGGCTCTCGCTCCGCCGTAAAAAATCATGGCCAAGCCGGTAAAAAAGAGTACGCTGTTTCCTTCGGGCAAAAGGCGGAGCATCATAACGAATCCCAGGTTGACAGACCAACCGGATAAAAGCGCCGATACGGGGGTGTGTGCGCGGCTATGGACGGGAGGAAGCCAGAAATGAAGCCCCAGCAACGCACTCTTGGTTCCCAGCCCGAATATAAAGAGGATTTGAAGCCAGGGTTCCTCGATCGGTGATACCATGCCATATCCTTCGCGAAGAGCCATAATTATCGCGAAAAAAAGAATATTGCTCCCGGTAAACTGGATGAGGAAATATTGAGCTGCAAGGCGCCTTTCCGCCCACATTATCATAGCGGTCGTGGTTATGGTAACGCCTTCCCAGGCGATAATGAAATATATCCAATCCGTTGTATAAATAACAATGGCGAAAGCCATGGTAAAGAAAGCCAGTAACAGGTAAAAAAGGGTCCTTTGGGTGTGGTAATATCTCGCCGCATAGGCTCCTATGAGGACCATGAGCAGGAGGCCGAAACCCATCAGGAAATGAGCGGTATGCATTGTGGGGAATACTTCATTCATAGATAAGTCCCCCTAAAACACGTTCGATATAGCGGTTCGGCTCGGCTAATTCAGCTATCACGGTTTCGAGAGGATCCGGATAGACAAAAGGAAGCAAACCGCTGAGAACAACAAAGAGTATAAGGATGTAGACCACGCTCGTCACGAACCGTTCGTGATAAAACACACTCGCGTTATGAGAGGGAAATTTTTTTTGCTCCTCTCTTCTTTTCACTCCCAGCATTCCCTGGCGCACGAAAGGGAGATAATATAATATACCCAGGACGCTTCCTGAATGGATGAAGGCTATCGCAAAATATATATCCTTTTCAAGAAACGCTTGCAGGGTGAACCATTTGCTGAAAAATCCGTTGAGAGGCGGAAGACCGATCATGGCTAAAGCGAATATGATGAATCCAATGAAAATCGGCAGCTTCCTGTAGGCCGCGCCCACAAAGGAGCGTTCTTTTGATCCTTCGCGGGCGCGGAGAAAATAGCCGGCGCTGAGGAATAGCCCGGTTTTCATCAGCGCGTGAAAAATGACGTGTATTAAAGCAGCGTAGAGGGCAAGCGCCGTATTCAAAGAAAGCACGGCAACGATAATTCCCATATTTCCCATGCTGGAAAACGCGAGCATGCGTTTCACTTCTGTTTCCCGCAGCGCAAATACATGGCCCAGGATCGTGGAAAGCAGCGCTCCCCCCAAGAGGAGCCGGTCCCAACCGGCTTCACTGAGTACGTTGAAACCCGTACCAAACCAGAAAAGACGCAGGAAAATATATATATTGACTTTTGCCAATGTTCCGGACAGCAAAGCCGACACGGAGGCGGGGGCTGAACCGTAGACCTTGGCCATCCAGAAATGGAAAGGGAATATCCCGAGCTTGATGAGGATTCCCGTTAAAAGGAACACTGTCGAGGTACGTTGCACGGGGAGGGGAATCCTGTGGAAGTGAGCGGCGATTTCGGCAAGATTGAGAGTACCCAGGGAGCGGTAAATCATGATAACCCCCAGAAAAATAAACACTCCGGCCAGAATTCCGTATACCATGTATTTGATTGCCGCTTCCAGGGCGGAACGGTTTCGTTCGAAAGCAACAAGGGCATAGCTCGTTATGGCAGAAAGTTCGATAAAAACGTACAGGTTGAAAATATCGCCAGTCATCACCACTCCCTGGCAGCCAGCCTGGAAGAGAAAGAGCAGGACGTAGTATTTGCCTTCGTGATGACCGATAAACCCTATGGAATAGACGATAATCAGGAAAGAAAAGAGAGTGACCAGGCTTGAAAATACAAGACCCAGGCCGTCAAGGGCAAGAGTGATGCCAAAGGGAGGAATCCACCCGGAAAGATGATAGGATTGGAAAAATGTTCCTGCCGAAAGCTCCGGCAAAGCTGAAACAAGCATGACAACTCCTATGAACAGGGAAAAAGAAGCCGCAATGATGACCAGGATTCTGCGTGTTGCAACATGCAAGAGATCCACCAGGGGTATGATAAAAGCGGTTCCCAGGGGAAGAAGAACAAACACGACAGGAGAAAAAATCACTGTTTTTTCTCTCTCTTTTCGAAGTTTGACAGACACCCTTGGGGTGAAGCAATCATTCTTTGAGCCCCCGCAAGGAGTCAATTGCAATGGTACGGCACAGCCGGTTGAGTTCCACAACCAAAGTTAACAGAAGTGCGGTGGTGCTTGCGCTGATAACAATGGCGGTGAGGGTAAGAGCTTG
>PWXL01000099.1 GCA_003561145.1 Candidatus Atribacteria bacterium | reverse complement strand
GAGTTCCGGCTTTTTAGATTTTTCAAATCATACTTCAGCAATCATACATCATAAATGAAAAACCCCTATTCACTACTCAATCACGGCGGGCGAGACAGAAAAGTTCCGCTCCCTTGAATATGACAGTACCCTCTCCCACTGCTCCCCCGAATCCCCTTTCGCCTTTTCGGAAAAAAGCACCATGAAGGTGAACATGATATCCATCCCCTTCGATGCGCACGGTACCGCACAGTGAACCGATCTCAAGGGGACCTTTCTGTTCTACACGCTCGATCACGGGAGGAAGCGCCGTACCTTTCGGGTATGCGATCACGAGCTCACTCACTGAACCTACCCCGTTTATTACCCACATCTCACGCCACCTTCCCTGGTGTGCGCATTCACGCAAGGCGGCAAACACATCCTCTCCTGGACCCATGTGCAAGCGCACTGCCTCCTGGTACCCGAATACATCCCACTCACCCATCGTTGTCTCCTTTCTACACCCCGTAGCGGCTGCGGATGCCGAGCTCGTCCAGCATTGTTTCAAGAGTCTTGAGCTTATCTCCCTTGAGCTGCGGTAAAGGTGGACGGGGTGGACCGGCCGGCAAACCAAGTAATGCCACGGCTGCTTTAACCACTACAGGGTTGGATACGGAATAGAGCATTTTGAGGAGAGGCAGCCACTCGAAATACAATGTGCGCGTACGCTCTGCATCCTCAAAACGCTCCCAGGGACGCGACATCAGGGCCATTTCACGTGGAATGACATTACCCGCCACATTGGCGGTTCCTGTACCACCCATAGCGAGGGTGGAAAGCACCAGGGAATACTTCGGGAAATCACAACACAACAGGTGAAGTCTTCCCTCTACTCCCCGCACCACCTCGGTAAGTTGTTCTACACTCGCAGTCGCTTCCTTATCAGCCACCACGTTGGGATAATGAGCCAGTCGGGCAACGGTGTCAGGATTGATATTGACCGATACGCGGCCGGGGTTGTTATACAGGGCCACCGACACGGAAACGGAACGAGCGATTTGCGCGAAATATTCGTACACCGCTTCCTGGGGAGGCATAACATAGGGTGGAACAGTCAGTAATATACCATCTGCACCCTCATCCTGCGCAAAACCGGCAAGCTCTACTGTTGCTTGTGTGGTGGAACATGTCACCCCGAAAAAAGCGGGAATTTTACCCCGGCAATAGTTGGTCATAGTGCGGATAATCTCCCGCCGTTCCTCCGGAAAGAGTGAGGTGGTCTCTCCCGTAGAACCCATGAACAACAACCCATCGGTTGCGTTGGCAGCGTGAAAATCCACCAGGGTGGCAAACCCCTTCGTGTCTACCTCACCATCAGTGGTGAAAGGAGTAATCAACGCTACCCAGGAACCCGTGGGAAAAATAAGGTTGGTGTCGTTGCTTTTCTCCATTGTGTATGTTCCTCCTCTCTGAATTTTTTATTATCTTAGACATTTTTTTCCTCCTGCTCTTCGAAACAGTGCAAGCGGAACAATACTCACCGCAATACCAAGTAACACCGTTACCGCATGAGGATATGTGACAAGAAAAAATGAGAGTGGCAAGAAAAGCCTCCAGGCAAAGGATATCCGGTGACCGTACCAGCCGGTGAGCCCCCCTACAAAAGCGGCTATACCCGCTACAAAGGTAAGCGAGCGAAGTATAACCCACAACAAAGAACCCTCACCCAACAGGGCCGGGTTGAAAAGAAAGGCAAAGGGAATAAGAAATGAAACCATGCCTGTTCGTACTGCCACCAGCCCTGTACGCATTGGATCAACCCTGGCAATCTCTCCGGCGGCGTATGCTGCAATGGCAACGGGTGGAGTAATCATGGATAAAACAGCGAAATAAAACACAAACAAATGGGACGGAAGCGTTGCAAAACCAAGCTGCCGCATTACCGGTACACCCAGAGCTACTACAATAATGTAAGCCACCGTGGTGGGAGTACCCATTCCCAACACAATGGATGAAAACATAATCAAGGCAAGGGCAGGTAACGTATACCCTCCGGAGAGTGAGATAATCATGCTGGAGAGAGACAGTCCGACCCCGGTAAGCGTTATAACACCGATGACCACGCCCGCCGCGGCGCATGCTGCGGCAATGATTACGGTGCGCCGCGCAGCCGTCACCAAGGTATATAAAAAAGAAAGAGGGGTAAACCGGGTCTCCCTCCTTACGAAACTCAGAGCCAGCATGGTTACAAGCGCGAAAAAGGCGGCCCGGAAAGGAGTGTATCCCATCACCAGCACCACTACAAGCAGAACCAGGGGGGCGAGAAGATACAAGCGGGGGATAATCGCCTTACCGGGAGGAATTTCTTTTTCTTCAAGTCCCGCCATTTGCCTTCTCGCAGCCACAAAATCAAGCACAAAATACAATGATGTATAATACAGCAAGGCGGGCACCAGGGCCGCCTTGAGTATAAAAAGGTAGGAAACTCCCAGCAGTTCGGCCATGAGGAAAGCAGCCATTCCCATCACAGGCGGCATGATCTGCCCACCGGTGGAAGCGATAGCCTCAATCGCTCCCGCCAACGGCGCCGGGTAGCCCATTCTTTTCATCAGGGGGATAGTGAAGGTTCCGGTGGCATACACGTTGGCCGCAGCTGAACCCGAAATAGAACCTACTAAGGCCGACGACAAGCAAGCGATTTTGGCTGGACCTCCCCTGGATTTTCCCACCAACGCCTTTCCCAGGTCCATGATCAAGTCTCCCACCCCACAGGCTTCCATAAAGGTTCCGAGGAAAATAAAGAGTACGATATAAGTAGCGGCAATACCCAGGGGTATGGAAAAGATCCCGTCCAGCCCGTAGACCTGGTAGTCTATGAGGTCAAGCCAGGTAAAGCCGCGGTGCATAAGGGGGTCAGGAAGGAATGGTCCTGCTATAGTGAATATGAGAAATACACCCGCTACCAGGGCGAGGGATATCCCTACTGTCCTCCGTACCAATTCTATGACCAGTACAATTGCCAAAGTACCGATCACCTGGTCAAAGGTTGAAAGCGGGGTCACAAAGGTGGCACGAACACTGATGGGCCCGGCCTGGCTCGCCAGGTATCCGAAAGTACACGCGGCGGTTAAAGCCAATGCTATGTCTACGGAACCGCGTTTTTTTCCTTTGAGGACGGGATACAACACAAATCCGGCGCCACTCATAAAAGCGAGATGCAACGGCCTTTGCAATTGAGAGATAAAAGTCCCGAACGCAGCGGTATACAGATGAAAAATAAAAAAGCCGGCAGACAATAGAATAACCGACCAGCGGAAAATGGGGCTGTCTTCTTGATCAAAGGGGGGAAGTGTACCTTCCCCCCCGGCCTCTTGTGGAGAAGGGATTATTCTTCCAACCATCCCTGCTCGCGGTAAAAGCGTTCCGCACCAGGGTGGATAGGTCCACCGGTAATGCGGGGTCCCTTCTCAGGCGTAAAGTTCTGATAGGTACGACCCGACTCCCTGATGCGCTCAGGATTGGTATGAATGGCCTGGGTGACAGCATAAACAATATCCTCGGGAAGATCCGCCCTCACGATAAGAATGGGTGACTCTGTCATAACCGGGGTATCTTCCACCACAAAATCATACAATTCAGCCGGAATGGAGGAAATACCGTACTTGTAGTTCTCACTGAGTTCTGTAAGCAACCGGTCTTCCACCGGCAGCAACCTGAGCGGCCGGGCTACCGAAAGTTCCACGATAGCCGGCATGATGGGCCCGACATATGCATCGGCATGACCATCCCGGATAAGCGAAGCAGCCTCGGAGTAGGATACGTAATTTACCAGGCCCCCATATGCTTGAATGTCTTCCACCGTGATGCCGTAAGTTTCAAGCATCCTCTCAGCCGCCACAGAAGGAGAAGAACCCCTGGGAGCGGTGAGCAATCGTATAGGTACCTCTCTCTCTGCGATTTCCGCGATGGAGTGAAGATCGAACTCTTCCCGGACTAAAAATACGCTCATGTAAATATCGGCGAGATAGGTGAGTCCCGTAACATTATCGTGGGATTCAAGCTCGGCAAAAGGACCACCCCCCTGCAGGGCTTCATAGAGGAGCTGATCCTGGGTGGTAGCGATATCAGCCCTGCCCCGGTTTACCGTGGTGAGATTCGCAATCGCACCTCCGGTACTGGATGTCACCCGCACGTCCGGAAGGGCTTCCTTGATGAGATCCCCCAGGATTCCTCCCAGGATGTACCATTCACCTCCTACGGGTCCGGCAGCGATGGTGATAAAGCGAACTTCTTCGGCGGCCACCTGCGCAGTGAAACTGACAACCAGAAAGAGAGTCAAGACAATCATACAAAGCGTTGCATGCCTCATAAGTTTCCTCCTCCTCCCAATCGTTCAATCACATGAAATGATTGGGATAAAAATATAGTAATTCTATTATAATAGTATTTTTTCCCAAAATCAATGCTACCTTCCCCGGCAGTGTACATTATAACCTACTCGCTCTGGAAAGATGAGATGCTGCATACCCCTGACAGAATTAAAGAAAAAATGTATGATGAAAAGAAGGATGCACATATCATCCGGCTCATTACCCATTACTGTTTTGACAGAGGTATACAATGAAACAAGTACTGCAGAGAATCATTTTTGATTACGGCGGCGTCATCAGCACACCCCAGGATGTTGATTGTGTCTCGCAAATGGCCGCTTTGACCGGACTGGAACGGAAAGAGCTTGTATGCCGTTACCGGCGTCACCGGGACGAGTATGATGCGGGTATTCTTGACGCTCCTTCTTTCTGGCAAGCCGTCGCGGGAGATGATGCTCCTCTCCTTGAACAGGACGTACTGGAAAAATTACGGAGGCTCGATGTGGCGAGTTGGACCCGCCTTGATCCTGCCATGGTTTCATTCCTTTCCACCCTTCGCCGAAAAGTACCATGGCTCGCTCTCATCTCCAACATTACTCCTGATGCCCTGGAACATATACGCAGACATCACAGCTGGTGGAAACTCTTCGATGTATTGACCTTTTCCTGCGAAGTCGGTCATGCCAAACCCTCACGGCAGATTTATCTCTCCTGCCTCAAGCGAATCCCGGTTCCACCCGCAGAGCTCCTCTTCGTCGATGATGTCTGGGTAAACCTGCGCGGAGCCGAAGAAGCCGGCTTGCGTACCCTTCATTACCGTAGTTTTTATCAATTCAAGAAAGAACTGGGTTGTTGGGTTTGTTGAGTT
>PWXL01000233.1 GCA_003561145.1 Candidatus Atribacteria bacterium | reverse complement strand
TTTTGTAGGAACTTTTTTCGGTTTGCCCGGGCTTTTTGTAACTATACCCTTCATACTTTATTGCTTCACGGCCGTTAAAGGAAAACCTGTAAAGGGATACCTTGTGCTCATCATCTTTACCTATTTCTTCACCACCGGAGTTGGAGTACATCTTATGGTAACACCTTTTGAGGTCAGGCATTTCAAACCGGACCCCCACGCACAGGCTATTGTTGTTTTGGGTGGTGGAAGCATTATCGATGATACACATCCAACCCTTATACTTGGGCCGTATTCACTGATGCGTCTGCTGCGGGCTTTCGAGTTATGGAGAGAATACCCTCTCCCTTTCTTACTCAGTGGCGGAGCTGCCTGGGAGCCGGACACAGTGAGCGAAGCCGAGCTGATGAAAGATACGCTCATGATGTGGGGGGTACCCGGGAAAGACATCTTTGTAGAGGGCCGCTCCCGTACCACCTGGGAGAATGCAGCCTTTTCAGCCCCCATCATAGAGGAGAAGCAGTGGGAAAGGCTCTACCTGGTTACATCAGATATACACTTGAGAAGGTCAATCCTCTCCTTCGCACATTTCCTTCCCGGCCATTCTCTTATTCCCGTCCCCGCCCATCCCACATATGATCGAGCTCCTCTCACACCGGCAGACTTTCTCCCTTCAACAGTTGCTCTGACAGCTACCTCTCAATTCCTGCACGAGATTGCCGGAACAGTTTTCTACCAGATACGGGTGCGCCTGGCCGGGAATGAGGTCTTTTCTTCTGAGAAAGCCACAAACCCAGGCTGATAAAGCACATCCCCACCACTACCCTCCAACCCAAGGGCTCAGCAAAAATCAGCCATGCCGCCACAACCCCCACCACCTGGATTACATACTGGTAGGAAAGAGTCCGTGACGCACCCAACCTTCGCAGGCTGTTCATCCAAATGATAAACCCGAGCAATGAGGACAATACCGTTCCATACAACAAGGTAATAATTACTGTAGAATTAAACTGATCCAGGGAAAGATCTCGCATTTCACTCAAGGCAAGGGGAAACATAATGACAAGACCAAAGAGAATACTCCAGGTACTGGTCTTCAGGGGCGAATAGATGCGCACCATCCTCCTGCCAAGATAGGAATACATCCCCCAGCTCATGGCGGCCACAAACGTGAAGAGGTTTCCCCGCAGGATATCAGAAGCTATTGCGGGATTTCCTTCCCCACCTCCTATAAGAAAGGTTACTCCGAAAAATCCTACTCCCACTCCTGCAACATTCATCCAAAAGATTCCCTCTTCCTGGCGGAAAAAAGTCAGTAGTGTCACGACTACAGGAGAAAGCGAGAGTATGACGGCTGAGTGTGAAGCCAAGCCCAAGTGCAAGCCGTAACTCCACAGGGGTTGATAGATACCAAAACCCAGGGCACCCAATAAAAAGAAATACGGGAGATGTTTGCACTCAATACCGATTGATCCCTCCAAGCGCCATAGGACCAACAACATCAAGCTTCCACTGAGAACAAAACGGGTAAAGGCAAATGAGAGAGGACCCAATTCCATAACCCCCGCCTTGACGATACTGAAATTGAATCCCCAGATAATTGCTACCAGAAAAAGCCACAAATGGGGGTTATCAAAGCGCTTTTGCTCCATGAATGAATGCAACTCCCTGTACATTCCGTGAGTAGTGAGTCGGGAAAAGACAATTTAAAAAATTGGGGGCCCTACAGGACCCCCATAAGCCGCCTATCAGCGAACTTTCACAGACAGGTTGGGAATACTCATCGGTTGTTATTACTTGAGCTCTATCTCAGCTCCTACGCCTTCCAATTTGGACTTGAGTTCCTCGGCTTCTTCTTTGGTTATCGCTTCTTTTATCGGTTTTGGAGCGGTATCAACCAGCTCCTTGGCTTCCTTGAGACCGAGGCCGGTCAGTGCACGGACTTCCTTGATAACCTGCAGTTTCTGGGAACCTGCGGCCTTAAGAACAACGTCAAACTCCGTTTTTTCCTCTTCCACTGTCTCTGCTCCGGCAGCTCCGGCCCCCGGTGCAGCCATTGAAGCCATTGGCATGGCAGCTGAAACACCGAATTTTTCTTCCAGCGCTTTTACCAGTTCAGAAAGCTCCATTACAGTCATATTGCCGATTGCTTCAATAATCTCTTCCTTGGTCATGCTTGTTACCTCCTATTTCTCTTCTTTCTTTTTTTCTTCCAGGGATCGTATAATCCAAACAAATTGACGCAACACTCCATGCAGTACCCCAATTAAGCCGGTAAGCGGAGAAGATACGCCCCCCACAACCTGTGCTATCAATGCATCACGACTGGGCAAACTGGCAAGCTGTTTCACTTCATCAAGACCCATGAATGATTTATTCAGCCAACCGCCCCTGATTTCAAGCTGAGGCATCTTTTTGGCCATCTCGGCCAACACTTTGGCTACAGATACGGAATCCATGTAGGAGAAAGCATAGGCGTTTTGCCCCTTCAGCAGATCGTCGTCATAAGCGATATTCGCCCGGTCAAAAGCCAGACGGGCTAGTGTATTTTTCACCACTTTCATTTCTCCATCGGTTTCCCTCAAAGCCCTGCGCAGATCCTCAACGTTATGAACATTCAAGCCCTGGTAATTGAAAACAAAAACCGCATTGCTCTCCTCAAGCTTTTTCAGCATTTCCTCGACAAGCTGGGCCTTCTTCTCTTTATCCACAATACGACCTCCTCTCTGAATGCCGTGAGGAGTAAGGAGTGAGGGGTGAGGAGTAAAAGACTCACTTCTTACGACCACTCACAGCTCACTGTTTCTATTGTCTTGCGATCACCACCGATTTGTGGTGCGAGTCTTTTCTAGTGCTTCATATATTCTGAATCCTGAATACGGAATTCTGAATACTGTTTTCAACCTTGAACCTTCAAACCTTGAACCATCGTGTCTCCTCGCAGTGATGTGATGCGTTGTTCACGGTTCAAAGCAAAAAAAAAGACTCCAGGGGAGTCTTCGCGAAAATATCGCCTCCCCGGGACAATTATGCCTTACGGCCCCCGGTTCTTTGGCTGTATATGCTTTTTTTCTCACTTACTGAAACAGGTATCCCCTCCTCAGGCAGCTCGTTTATCCATCCTGCTGAGAGTTTGATTGGGATCGAGTTTCAAGCCTATCCCCATAGTCGTGGTTAGTGTAATCCCCTTGATGTAACGGCCCCGAGCAGGGGCTGGTTTCATTTTCACCAGGGTTTCCAATACTGAAAACAGATTATCCGTCAAGTGCTCAAGGGGAAATGATGCCTTTCCGAGAGGGAGATGGATATTCCCGAACTTATCATTGCGAACCTCCAGGCGTCCTGCCTTGATTTCTTTGACCGTCTGACCAATATCAAAAGTAACCGTTCCCACCTTCGCGTTGGGCATGAGTCCCCTTGGACCTAAAAGCTTCCCCAGTTTCCCGACTACACGCATCAAATCGGGTGTTGCAACGGCAGCGTCAAATTCGAACCAACCTTTCTGGATTTTTTCCGACAGTTCATCCGTCCCTACGTAATCTGCACCAGCATCCTGTGCCTCCTTGGCTTTATCGCCCTGTGCGAATACCAGCACACGAACTTCTTTGCCGGTTCCATGAGGCAGGGAAACCGGTCCTCGCACTTGCTGATCGGATTGTTTCGGGTCAATTCCCAAGCGAACCGCTACTTCAACTGTTTCATCAAACTTGACATTGGCCATTTCTTTCATCACTTTGAGTGCTTCATCCAACTCATACACCTTACCGGGATCAAGCTTTTCTTTCAGCTCTTCATACCTGCGGCTTCTCTTCGGCATTTCTACGAGTCCTCCTTCACTCCACCTCAACACCCATACTGCGAGCGGTTCCAGCCACAACCATCATAGCCGCCTCAATATCGTTAGCATTCAAATCAGGCATTTTTTTCTCCGCGATCTCCCGAAGCTTTGTCTTACTGAGGGTTCCTACCTTTACCTTATTCGGCTCTCCGGAGCCTTTCTCCTGACCCAAGGCTTGCTTGATCAGGAATGATGCCGGAGGAGTCTTGGTAATAAAGGTAAACGAACGGTCAGCAAAAATGGTTATCTCCACCGGAGTAAGAACACCCCGGTCTTTTTCCGTTTTGGAGTTGAATGTCTTGCAGAACTCCATAATATTCACCCCATGCTGTCCCAGTGCAGGCCCGACAGGAGGGGCAGGGGTAGCCATACCACCGGGTATTTGCAGCTTTACCAGGGCTATTACTTTTTTTGCCATAATCACTCCACCTCTTTCACATCATCCTGAAACACGCGGACCTCTCTCAAAAGTTTCGACTCTCTTTACAGCTTCTCGATATCGGAGAATTCGAGTTCTACAGGGGTTTCACGGCCGAAAATTGAGAGCAAAACCACGATCTTGCCCTTTTCATTATCAACGCTATCCACCATCCCTGTATAGTTCAAGAAAGGACCGGCTACGACTTTTACAGGTTGATTCTTTTCGATATCCAAGCGGGCAAAACCTTTCTCCACACCCGTCTGGCGAAGAATGACCTTGACCTCATCATCGTTCAGGGGTTCAGGTTTCAATCCGGAACCTACAAAACCTGTCACTCCAGGTGTATTGCGTACCACATACCATGAACGGTCGTTCATGATCATCTCTACCATAACATATCCTGGAAAAACCTTTTTTTTGGTAAACCTTTTCTTTCCCCGTTTTACCTCAATGGTTTCTTCCATGGGGACGACAACCCTGAAAATCTGGTCCTGCATACCCATGGACGCTATACGCCTTTCCAGGTTAGCTTTGACCTTGTGTTCGCTTCCTGCCAGGGTGTGAACTACATACCATTGTTTATCCATGTATACCGGCCGCTTCTCCCAATTACCTTAAATAAATACCCATAACGGAAGTGAGTATCAAGTCTACCACGCCGAGAAAGATCCCCGCAATGGCCAAGACCACCAACACAGTGAGGAAGCTGGCCCACAGTTCTTTCCTGCTGGGCCAGGTGATTTTACGCATCTCTCCCCACGCTTCACGGAAATACGTCCGCAGAGACTTATACAGCTTGACAAAGAACATGCCCAAACCTCATCCCTTTCCGAGGAATAAAAAAACAGCAGAAGACCCCTCCATCCCCCGGCTGAATAATGTATCAACCACCCTAAGGATAGAGAAGAGGTGTAAGGGGGAATTCCTCTGCACCTGCGACATTATAAATACTTTCATCCACCGTGTCAATCAAAGGAAGGTTTTT
>PWXL01000159.1 GCA_003561145.1 Candidatus Atribacteria bacterium | reverse complement strand
TGTTCCCATGGTGGAGATGGTTATCAATAAATGCCGAGAGCAGGTTGTGCGCAAGAGAGACAGCGTGGGTGTCTCCGGTCAGGTGCAGATTGAAGTCTTCCATGGGAATCACCTGGGAGTACCCTCCGCCGGCGGCACCTCCTTTTATACCGAACACCGGCCCCAGAGAAGGTTGGCGAATGCAGACGATGCTTTTCTTTCCGATCTGGTTCAACCCCATGGTGAGACCGATGGTGGTTACGGTCTTTCCTTCTCCAAGAGGTGTAGGAGTTATAGCGGTGACATCAATGTATTTCCCTTGATTATTACCCGCTACCTTATCCAGCACATCGAGTGATACCTTGGCCTTGTATTTTCCGTAGGGTTCGATATCTTCTTCCGTAAGACCAAGTCCCTCCGCTATCTCGTAAATAGGTTTCAACTCCGCTCGTTGCGCTATTTCCAGGTCACTTAACATGTCTCATCCCCCTTAGGTAATTTTGAAATTTTGCTGCGTATCCGGCCGCTCTGTTTTTTGACGCAGCGTTTTCAACCTTGCACCGGGTGAGTAAGCAACAATATAATTCATTAATGTAAGGGATAATTTACACATTTATTTAATTGGTCCAAAAACTAAAAAGGAATGCTCTCCGTCCTTTGTACTCTCCTTACGACAGACCCATGAGTTCTTTGGCTGAATCCGCGGCTGAAGCGGCATCAGGCGCATACCCGTCAGCTCCTACTTCATCGGCGAACTTCTGGGTCACGGGAGCTCCACCGATCAAGACCTTTACCTGATCGCGTACACCCTCTTCCTGAAAGATTTTCAGGTTCTCCCGAATCTGCACCATGGTCGTGGTCAGCAGGGCGGACATCCCGATGACCTGCGGGCTTTCTTCCTTTATTGCCTGGACATACTTGTCCGCGGCAACATCGATACCCAGGTCTATAACCTCGAAACCCGCTCCTTCCATCATCATTGCAACCAGGTTTTTCCCGATATCATGGAGGTCTCCCTTCACTGTCCCCATGACCACTTTCCCCAGGGGTTGTACGCCGCTTTCGGCCAGTTTCGGTTTCAGGATACCCATTCCGGATTTCATGGCCCTTGCTGCGATGAGCACCTCTGGTACGTAAATCTCGTTGGCCTTGAATTTCACCCCGACTTCACCCATCCCCTTGATGAGGCCGTTGGTGAGTACATCCTGGGCGCTCATCCCTTCATCCAGTGCTTTCTGGGTAAGTTCCGCCACCGCCTTTGCGTTACCGCCAAAGAGTTCTTTCGCCAGTTGCTCGAGAGTTTCTGCCACTCCACCATCCTCCCTTGCGTAAAATTTTTTTCATTCTACCAAATGATGTGCCGCAAATCTATAACTGAGTTAAAAAATATCATTGAAACATTATATAAAAAATTTGTTCTTGCATTTCCCTCGGAGTTGTCAATCCCCTCGAGAGTCAATTCCCCGGGGTAAAATCCCTTCGAAGTTGATTGCAAAAAATAATATGCTATAATTTTCATGAAAATTGGATATTTCAAGACACCTATACGGAAAGAAAGACTCTCAGTTGAAGTGGAGTGTGTTTCCATCAACGATTCGTGCTGTTCAAAACGCAAAACTTGCTGTAGTAAGAAACCCAAAGGAAAATACTCATGGCTGAAATCGATACAAGTTATTTGTTGAATCAGAAAAAGCAGAATTTCCCGGGTCTCCTTCTTCATCTCCTTTTCTTCCCCGTTTCTTATCCATGTTCAATATATTATAATTGTGAATTTGAAACCAGGACAAACATTGTAAACAATCAGGCGGGAATTCCCAGACTGCAGTTACAATATTAGAGAAGCTACAATATGAAATTTTTACCCCTGAGGGGTAATTATCCGGTATCCTTCCGGAACAATAATATTTTTGGACCGGAGAAATTCCGCTTGCCGAGTTCATCTCCGGTGTAAAAAGGCGGTGTAAAAATAGCTCGGCTCCAAACTGTTCGAATATTGAGGTTTGGACAACCAGGACGAAGCGATGTCACGAATCATTTCTCAGGCTGCTATCCGCGGGGCACATACATACTATACCCAAGCCGAGCAGGACCTCCAACAGGCTTTGGCTACCCACGGACCTGAAAAGGAACTTGCTTTTCCCAATACTGCTTATTATCTCCCCTTGATACTTGCCATGACAGGGATCGAGGTTAAAAACCTTGGAGATGCCCAAAAAGCCCTGGAAATGGCTAAATCACTTCTCCGTTCCGTGCCCGCCGATAATCTCTGGCTCCCCTACTTGGGAGATACTTTGGATGCAGGAATCGCCACCCTGATCTGTCAAGAAATTATTGAAGCCCTCAAATACCTGGCCGGGATTTTACCTGAGGAGCCTTGGTTAGGGTTCACTAACGACGCCATTCTGAGAACCCAGGGAATCAAACTGGTGGACGGCCGGATGCCCGGCTTTGCCGCCTGTGTGGGAGTTCTCCCCACAAACGAACAGGCAGTGGAGCTGGCCAGAGCATTCCAAGAGAGAAACATCCTGGTGTTCATGGCCTCCAATACCAAAGGCCACAGTATGGCCGAACAATTGGCGGAAGAAGGAGTGGAAATGAATTGGGATACCTTCCTGGTTCCTTATGGCAAAGACACTTCCGCAGCCGTGCACTCACTCAATTTCGCCGCCCGCGCCGCCATGACTTTTGGAGGGGTCAAGCCGGGAGACTTGGAAGCAGCTCGTAAAATCCTGCTGTACAACAAAGAACGGGTTCAGGCCTTCGTTTTGGCCCTGGGAGCTGATTTTGAGCCCGAGCAAGACAGCGGACAGCTGATTACCGATGAAAAATACGCTACCGCTGCCGGAGCGATTAACTTCGGCTTCCCCACTGTTTCCAACGTGGCAATTCCCCAAATCCTCCCACGGGGAATCTGTACTTACGAGCATGTAGTCTCCGGTATTCCCATGGATAGAATAGTCAACAAAGCGGTGGAGGTAAGGGGGCTCAAGCTTAAAATCACCGAAATTCCCATCCCTGTCCCTTATGGAGCGGGTTTCGAGGGAGAAAGGGTGCGCAAAGAACAAATGCACCTCCAGTTCGGGGGCAAATATTCAGATGCCTTCGAGCTTTTGCGAGGCCGCCCCATGAATGAAGTAGAAGACGGCAAGATTGAATTATTCGGACCGGATATCGATGAAATTGAAGAAGGTTCTGCCCTTCCCATGGCAGTTATAGTGGAGGTAGCGGGGCGGAATTTCAAAGAAGACTTCGAAAGCGTGTTAGAGAGGAGAATTCACCACTTCATTTCTTGTATCTGCGGTGTATTCCATATGGGCCAGCGTGATATACCCTGGATACGAATCAGCAAAGATGCTTTTCAAAAGGGTTTCAGACTCCGTCACTATGGAGAAGTACTGGTAGCCAAGTTCCATGAAGAGTTCTCGGCCATCGTGGACAAAATCCAGGTGAAAATTTACACCGAAGAAGCAAAAGTTGCGGAACTTTTAAAGAAAGCGAAAGAAGTTTACTACCAAAGGGACGAACGTATCATGGGGATGAAGGATGAAGATGTAGACACCTTTTATTCCTGCATTCTTTGCCAAAGTTACGCCCCTGACCATGTGTGCATCGTGACTCCCCAAAGGCTCGGCTTGTGCGGGGCCTATACCTGGTTTGATTGTGCCGCCAGTTTTGAGATGGATACCCACGGTCCTAACCGTCCGGTGAAGAAAGGCCAATGCTCTGACCCTGTCAACGGGATATTCCTCGGAATCAACGAATATGTTTTGCAAGCATCAAACGGAAACCTGGAACAAGTGAGCATGTACTCCATAATGGTTGAACCCCAAACTTCCTGTGGCTGTTTCGAGGTGATTGCCGCTCTTATCCCTGAAACCAATGGCATTATGCTGGTTGACCGTGATTTTCAGGACATTACTCCTATTGGTATGGGCTTCTCCACCATGGCGGGAGAAATAGGTGGTGGAATTCAGACCCCAGGCTTCCTGGGCATTGGAAAACTCTATATCACCAGTGAAAAATTTATCTCCGCTGAAGGGGGAATCAAACGGGTGGTGTGGATGCCTCAGCAGCTTAAGGAAGAGATACAAGAACGCCTCAACAAACGTTTGGAAGAGATTGGGGAACCGGAATTCCTGGATAAGATCGCCACTGAAAAAGATGCCACAACTACAGAGGAGCTCCTCGAGTTTATGGAAAAAGTGGGTCATCCCGCCCTGGAAATGGAGCCTATAGTCTAAAGAAAGGAGTACAATCAAGATGGTCAAAAAATTAACAGGTATCCAGATTTATAAGCTCTTACCCAAGACCAACTGCGGGGATTGTAATCTCCCCACCTGTATGGCTTTCGCCATGCAGGTGGCAGCCAAAAAGTTAGCTTTGGAATCATGTCCCCATGTTTCAGAAGAAGCCAAAACCGCCCTTGGTGAAGCCCAGGCACCTCCTATGCAAACGGTAAAAATCGGCAAGGGGGACAAGGAATTCACTATGGGAGGGGAAACGGTACTTTTCCGCCACGAAGAAAAATTTCACCATCCGACCGGCATAGCGCTACGGGTACCAGACAGTCTCGATAAGGAAGAATTACACAATCATATTCAAAGTATCAACCAGTTACACTTTGAGCGCGCAGGAGAAACCATAGGCGTGAACCTCGTGGCGGTGGAACACTGTGAAGGAGACGGGAAAAATTTTGCCGAAATGGTAAAAGAAGTCCTGGCCCTCACCGATTTACCCCTCATATTATTGTGTTCGGAAGCAACGCCTTTACAACCTGCTCTCGAAGCGGCGGGAAACAGTCGTCCGCTGATCGGTTGTGCTGACGGAGATAACTGGGAAGAGATGGCTTCCCTGGCTGCGCAATACAAGGTCCCTCTTTCCGTTCGGGCAGATACCATCGAGGATCTGGCCGAACTTACCGTAAAGATCAAGGAAAAAGGGGTCGAAGAAATGTGCCTTGATCTTACGGGGAATGATTTTTCCCAGACTTTCACCCGGTTGATCATGGCTCGCCGATTGGCCCTGGAAAAGTCCTTCCGACCGTTAGGATATCCTACACTTGTTTTCCCTCAATCATCTGAACCTTTTGAAAGGGCCGCCGAAGCCACCGCCTGTATGTGCAAATACGGTGGTATCGTGGTGATGGACAAGCCGGAAAACTGGGAACTTCTTCCTATTTTGACAGTCCGGCAAAACATTTACACTGATCCGCAGGTCCCCAATGCCATCGAAGCCAGGCTGTACAAAATCGGTGATCCCGGACCCGAG
>PWXL01000223.1 GCA_003561145.1 Candidatus Atribacteria bacterium | reverse complement strand
CGCATGTATAAATTAAATCCTCAACGCAGTCGTCTAATTCTATTAAATGATGCGCTGACGGAGGCATTTTCTAAAGCGGCAAAGGAGTTCTATGCTAGTGCAAGTGAATCGATTCTTATTGAGTATCCATTCTACCATCTCACCACCGACGGAATTTGGTTACTGATAATACGCGAGGGAAAAAGGAGCATTTTCGACCAATATGTAAATAACCCCAACATGAGGCTCACCTATAACAGACTATTAGAGACTGTTGAAGGAGGGCAACTTGAAGAGTCATTTGATAGGTGCTTGCGCGAAAGCGACGGTAATGAAAGAATCCAAAGCTTTTTGGTTGAACATCTTATTAAACTGAACGAAAGAAATGTACATAGATCAATGTGTAATAAAGATAGCAAAGAGCGGATCCATTCCCTATTTTCACATGAAGCGGGTGCACTCGAAACAATCGAACGTCACATCAAAGCTCACAAGATCGGAGAAACGCTTTGCAACCTCGAACTACACGACCAGCAATCGAATCGTTACTTCGAAACGGATCTTGTTCTTGTTTCACGATTCGGAGTGTACGTAGTAGAGCTCAAGCATTGGAGCGGACGCATCGAGGTGCGGCCAAACTCCTGGCTACAGAATGGTTCATTCTTTAAGCCTGATCCGCACAAGGTAAACAACTTCAAGGCAAAACTTCTGCGGGGTTTATATGAGCGGAAGTTTCCAAGTTTCCCCCCACTATACTTTGAATCAGTTGTAGTCCTCACAAACCCTGATGTTGAGGCTACTGGTTGTGCAATTTCCAAAACTACAGTAAGCAATCCGACATTTGAAAGCACTGACCGTTTCCTTCAGTACTTGAAGCAGCAAAGAGAAACAAAAGAAACGAAGCTCACTGATATGCAGTGTCAGGCATTCAAGGACTATGTTCAGAAACTTCACACCATTGGACCTCCGCGTGACTTCGTATTCCCAGGGTATGAAATTGTTGAAAGACTTTACCATTATGAGGACCGGGCCGAAGTTGTTGCGAGAAGGACTGATATGCGCCATCGTAGACTCAGCCGCTTGCGCATTTTCTTTCTCACATCCGAAGATAAACAAGCCAGAGAGAAGGCTACTGCGACATTGAATGCAGTGGAAAAGATAGGTGATCACCCCAATATCCTGAAAGTGTGGGATATCCCTAACGAAAACAATTACCTCGTTGAGGGAAGTGACTGGTCCGAGACGGGGACGTTACGGGATTATATTGATCGATCAGGTCCTTTGGAGCCTGGCAGAGCATTGATTATTACCACAGGCCTCGCTCGTGGGTTAGAGGCAGCGCATGCCCAATGTGTTATTCACCGAGCGCTGTCCCCTGAAAATGTTCTCATGGTGAATAATACCCCCAAACTGATGAATTTCGATCTCTCATTTCAACTTGAAGATAATAGGGTAACAGTTGTGCCAGATGCATCTAAACTTAAACGTTCTCCGTATATTGCCCCTGAAATCTATGTCAGCGGTACCGTTCCTGAAGCAACGGCCGACTTGTTCAGTCTCGGTGTTATTCTTTACGAGATGCTTGTCGGGCAACGTCCATTTGGCTGTTCCACCGACATGGAACGCTCGAACGGGAGACTGACAGATGCGCAGATACAGAAGCTTCGACAGGTCGAGGGTGTTTCTGATTGTGTAATAGATTTTGTATGTGCTCTGGTCCTTCAGCATCCTTCCGCTCGTGTTTCTAATGCTTCCAAGGTCCTCAACGCGTTAGATGAGTGTGTTGATTATTTGGCACTTCCAGTTGTAACCGAAACCAATCCGCGTTTACCTGAGGGATCTCAGTGTGGCCTTTACTGCATCCAATCTTTCGTGACCTCAGGCGCTGAGTCTCAGATCTATAGGGCAGCTGGTGTCCATGGGAAAAATATGGCTTTGAAAGTCTTCAATCGCGATGTGATACTGATGCGGGTTATAGACGAACAGAGCTATGCCGCTTCAGCTCATCATCCTAGCTTGGTCCGGGTGGACAGCTATAACCAATGGAAAGATGGCCGCTATTATATCGCCTTTAATTGGGTTTCCGATAGGAGTCTGCGAGATGAAATTGATGAAGGAATTCGCCCAGATATCGAAAGTTTCAAACGGGGGGCCGAGCAGCTTCTCGATGCCATCTCGTCTCTTCACCAAAACAATGAAGACGGTGTGCCGCACCCAATTCTTCATAATGACATAAAACCTGAGAACATCCTTGTAGAAAACTCCGGGCGGCTCGTGCTGATTGACTTCGGCGCTGCTTCCGAACCGCATGTGGGTACTTATGTGGGTACCGAGGGGTACGTGGCTCCGGATCTTCGGCTGGGCAAGGACCGAAAGTACAGCGCCGACGGAGATTTGTACGCTTTGTCGATAAGCCTTCACGAATGGCTCCGGGGGTGCAGGCCCGTTGAGGGCTTCGAGGAGAATGGCGACGTACCGTCTCCGCTGCTCAAATGGCTCCTAAAGGGTTGTTCTTCAGAAGCTTCAAACAGATACGTATCTGCTCAGGAGATGCGGGCAGCATTGCAGGCAGCGGCAACATCACCTGAACCTGTTGAAGAGCCCGTCGAGACCATTGAAGCTTCTGAGGAGGCAGTTGCTACGTCAGAACACGCGCCGAAGCAGCCTGAACGCATAACCTTGGTGCCCACGCCTGCCAAGGCAGATCCCAACCCATTTGTTCTTTACCTCAACTCCCTGCATAGCCGTAGAGCGACAACCGAAAACGCCCTCGCCGAATCTCAGGCATGCAGCCCGTTCTTCAGCCATATCTTTGTCCCTCATCCTGTTACAGAGGTCATTCAGGGGATACTCAGGGGAGATGAGAAGAGCCACGTAGTGCTTACGGGGCACGCGGGAGACGGCAAATCGACGATTGCAATCGATATATTCAAACGACTGTCGGGGCTAGCATCCGACAAGCCTCTCGCTCATTCCTTGCGACGCCGTGAGAATGTCGACGCCGTGAGTTTCGTAAAGGACTTCAGCGAGTGGTCACCGGCCGAGCGAACAGACTTGATGCTTGAAATGCTGGAGGTTGGTGGGCCCAGGTTCCTTCTGATCTCCAACACCGGCACATTATTGGACACATTCAAGGCGCAAGAGAAAGCGAAAGGTGGCAATTGGGTTGGTGTGGAGAGTGACCTGCTCGGCGCAATGAACGCCATCGAGCCTACCACGGTACCCTTGCATGGGTCAAAGTTCGTTTTGGTGAACGTAGCGATGATGGATAATTTACCCATTGCGCGGGAGATATTCGAACGGATGTTGGCCCTGGAACCCTGGTCGCTCTGTCAGTCGGCTACGTGCAAGGAGAAATGCCCGATCTTCCGCAACGTCAGCCTGATGCAGGCAAACCTGCCTCTCGTCCGTGACCGGTTATTCCTTGCCTATCGCCGTATCTATGAGTATGGAACCCGATTAACTCTTCGCCAGTTGTGTGCACATATGGCCTACATGATTACCTCCGGCCTCGAATGCGCTAACATCTTTAAGATGGCCCAGCGGGCCAAGCCGCCATTGATGTCTGAGTTCATGTTCTTCAACCGTTTCTTCGGAGATAATGGCGCTATCCCCGATCCCCTTGCCGCACAGTTGCGGGGCGTCAAGGTTGTACGCGACCAAGCGTTCGGTTCCCAGCTCTGCCCTACCTGGGAACGTCATCTCTGGCTCCAAAGCCGTGGAAACTCTTTTGAATTGAATTCAAAGCAAGCACCGGACGACTTCGAGACGTTGCGTCGTTATGGCGCCGGTCTCATTTTCGACGACGAAGTCAGCGGTGCAGATGCCCGTAGCCAAGTTCGCAGAGCGGCCTTCTTTCTGCACGATTTTGCAACAGACATTGAACATGGGTTTCTTCGAGCGTTCCTCAGGTCCAACATGCTGCTCGATTTCGTTCGGTGGCAGGAGCAAGACGGCAACACTTTGAGCCTCCAGGAATCGAACTCACTTCACAGGCGAATCATTCATGTGCTTCAAGAGCACTTCACTGGAGTTCGTCTGCCAGAGGGGGTATCATCGGACCGTCATCTCTTCGTGACTTTGAACAGACACTCGCATGATGTGAGACAGAGCGCTCAGGTCGTGCTAGCACGCTATCCGGAAGACGAGTTTCGCATTGTGTTGCGAGCCAATATCAATCCGGCAGGTGGTGTTCGGCGCGAGCTTTTCCTTGAAGGTCTTCTATCTAGCGGTAGGTTGAATTTATCTCTCTCTCTGCCCTTCCTCGATTATGTGATGCTCCGCAATCGAGGAGAGATTGGAAAGGCCCTGCAAGCTTCGTATGTCCACCGTCTCGAGCGTTTCAAGGGGCAACTGATCCGTCATGCAAGCGGACGAAGAACAGATGACATTATGCTCGTACGTCTGCGCACCAATCACACGTTTCGCCGGCAGATCTTTGCAGTTCACGGAGGTAGACTGGAGGTAACTGATGCCTAACCAGTTCCCCCCGATAGGACTTAGGACGGATAGTCATGATCGGAATCCGGCAATTCGCTTGTTCGGTCGCCGTCTTTTCGTTGATCAAACCGTTCCGGAATTGCTTCTTGAGTTTCTTCTGGTTGCCTCTTCTCAAAAGCGGATTGGCATAGAAGAGCAGTCCTTGTCAGCGATCTTTCCAGACATGGCTCTTCTGCGTTCATGGCAATCTGGGCGCGGTCTAGAGTACGCCCCCAAAGCGCGGCTTAACCTGAAGCTGTTTGCCTTTCTCGGCGCCTCCAAGCTCGACACTCGTCACGCGACCCACAGGCAGCATTATCGTGATCTAATCCGTGATATAGGTTCACCAAAACACCTCAGCCAAGGTGCTCTTAGCGCAGACGAGATACTGAAAACGTTGGAGAACCTCTTTCTCGGCTTTCAGAATGTCGGTGGTCAGCGTACGTGGTGTGCCGCGAGCTTTCTTCCGATCGTTAGAGAGGTCATAGCCGACGAGAGCATATGGCGAGAGACTGCCGCACGAGCTAGTGGCGTAGATAGCTGGGAACGTGCTATAGACTACTTTTCCCACACACAACAGCTGTTTCTTGCGCGCAGTGGTGCGCTCCTTTACCTGCAAATCTTAAACGCCTTGAGTCAAGACCAGGAGAATATCCAAGCGTGGGCAGATAAAGCAGGCTTGAGCCTTGAACAGCGAGAGTCCTCACCTGCGGAACTACACGGGGCGCTTGAGCACGCTCTCAATTCTGTGTTGGACGCATGTCCTGCGACCGTCGGCAGGCTTGCGGAGTTCCTGGATACTGGAGTAGATTCTGAAACGGCCAAGAAGACGGACATCCAGTCCGGCACAAACAAGCCGCGCTTTGCTTCGTGCGGTTGGTGTCCCGAAGAAAGCTGGCCTGAAGGACTGCTCTTTGCGGTGGAGCTTCTACGATTGTGCGAAGCGGTCATCGACCCCATCGAACGTCTAGAGATGCTTGAGATCGCCTGTGCCATGCAAGTGCTTAGGAATCTCTGTGCACAAAGTGCGCGCTATGTGTCACCCACAGTCCGGGCTGAGGGCGATATAGGGCCCCTGAAATATGTGTGGGCCTTCTCAGATCCGGCCGGTGATCAGGCGGTGATCAAGCAGATTTCACGACGAAACGTCAATGCCGTCCAACGGCTAATTCACGACGCCGTAAGGCATCCCGATTTGCATATCGGTCTAGCGTACCTCACAGACAGAGATCTCAAACGCTTAACCGACGATATGGACAAGCGCTACGGCTACAAACTCTTTCTGACGATTGCCAAGAGGATTGGCCTTATTGTTCCCAAACGGGGCGCCGGAGCGCGCTTTGTGGTCAACGAGAAAATCCTTCGCTTTCTTTTATTGTCTGTGCTGCGCCCGGGAGAGCGGGTCACTTACGATACGTTCAAGAAACTGCTTCTAGCGCATTACGGGATAGCTGTTGATGATACAGATCTCGCTTCATCATGTGAGTGGTCAGGCACGTCTCGGCTTACGACCTTGGGAGGCAAGGCAGATGAGTGGTTGATTAAGATGCTGAATGCCTCCGGTGTGCTGATTCGCCTTTCCGATTCATGCTCTCTGGTTAAGAACCCATTTGATAGCGAGGAGGCATCTTCATGAAGTTCTTCGCGCAAAGTGCACTTGATTATGTTCGCCATCAGGTGGAGCAACATCAGGGCAATGGCAAGATGCTATTCATGATGCCTTCCCTACCACCACAGGTTGTTAAAGACGTTGCGGACGGCCTCACTGCGTACTGTGCCAAACGTCCGGAACCTATGTCACCAACAATAAAGGTGGCGGCCCCTCTTGCGAAGGACTGGAGAAATTCTGGTAACCCCGAGACACGTGACCTCTATCGTGAATTAGCCGAGAAGGGGTGGTGCGACGACCGAGAAAACCTTACAGGATACCGCAACATTGTCTCGGAGGGAGGAAAGATCGTACTCGTTCTCCTGATCGGTGTCGACCGTGTGACTGATGCAGCCAGCATGTCCGACTTCCACCAATGCGATCTACAGACTGTGTGGGAGTATGAGCTGGGCAGCAGTTTCGGGAAGTGGGTTCGTGCTGCTTTGGATAACGGTATCGGTTACGAAGACGACACCATCCAGCACTTCGACTGGATTCTAATCCCATTGCTTGAACGCGGTTTGGCCGATGTGCTGCAAATCAGTTCCTTTCTCCAGGAGCTCGACCTATCCGCCGCTCAAGACGGCCGTGATGCAGAGAGAGTGGTGCTTTCCAGCCTTGGCTGGTTTGGTCTCCCAGGGTTTGGTTCGTTCAAATTCTCGACACCTCGTGCCTTCGGCGCATACTTGGACGACGCTGTCGCATTCTTTGCCTATGACTTATTCATCGAGGATCGTAACCGAAAGAAGGCGCTCAACACTATTGATACCTTCGTCGAACATAACACTCTGGGTGAGGTCTTCGATCCGTCCGAGAGAGGCAGTTTCGATTCGGATAAGGCTTTCGTAGATGCACTGATTCACTACATTGCTACGGGGGGCACGCAAACTAGGAACAAGCTGCTAGCATGCGACTTCGTGACAATCCGCGATCGCATCTTGCGGTTCATAGCACCAAGAAAGCTAAAGCCGAAGAAGGAAACGGTTAGCAAGTTGAGCGGCAGCCCGATTGAGGTCGCCCTTAGCGCCCTTTGGACCACACTTGGAGATTTCAAAAGAGAGGCGAACAATCAGGGTGTGTTTGCCCATGAGGCGCTGAGCAGAATCCGCTTTGAAGCCCGTCTTTTTAAGCACGACAGTGAAGGTGAGACGGCAAAGGAACGCGTTCAGCGGGCCATTGTGTACCTCGCCAAGCTCATCGGTGGCGTAGACCGCTACCTTGAGAAGTGGATCGATACCACACGCATGTGCTCGGATGGGCGGACCATCCCTGTGAAATCCGAACTGTTCCGACAGGAGGTCGACTGTCAGTCGGCTTGTACGTCGGAACCATTTCTCCAGTTTGCGGTGATTTTGGAAGGCGATGGATGGAAGGAGCCAGTATCCCGGCTATTTGCTTGGCGGCTTCCAGAGATTCATACGTACCGAGTCGCGGATGAGTTGGTGCAGTGGGCCGCCAACGGCATATCTGAAACCGATGGGTATTGCCTGCCGGTATTCCAAGTGCCGTACTATGAAGAGCTGATTCTTGCCAAGGACGATGAGGAGACACGACGGGTGCTTCTCCAATGTGTCCACGACGAGAGCGATAGCATAAACAACCTCCTCAAGGCAAGCGAGCTTGACCAAAGCGATCCGTTGTTACCATCCACACAGAAGCTAGCGTTCGAATATGACCGCTTCATACAGATGGCAAAGACGGACGGTATTCATGCGGCGCTGCTAGATGCGTGGGACGACTTACGAAAAGCTTACGAGAAGGCTACCGATGCTTACCTGTTGAATCCCGCCTGTACCGATAGCCCAATCGCGACACTGCTTTTCAGAGCGTTTCTCGTTATTGCACGGCGAGGATCCTTTGAGTCCGATCGGTGGGTGTGGAACGTATTCGAACCTTCATGTGCCGTCACTGTATTGCACCCCGCCCTTCTGGAAATGCTTCAGGCTCAAATTCTTTATCTCCTTACAGCCTTCTCGACCATCGCCGGCCGAGAGTTACGTTCCCCAGGAACACGTTCCTTCCGCGAAGACCTCTGGCAAGGCTACGTAGATCTTGCCGAGATCCAAACTCCTCTGTCTGGCTTACTTAAGGATCGCAATCGGATTCTCGACACCGATGTTCGAGGAAGCGGCCTCATTCATCGAATCGGGAGTGTAGGAGAGACTGAAGCCCCCCTGACGACTCGGCTGCTTTTACGTTACGACGCATTTGAAGAAGAGGACATTTCTGACACTGAATTATTTCAGAGCAGTCGGGAGTCTATCCTGATTTCACGCATCTTGCACGATTATCGAAAGCTTCACCCACATGCTGAGGATGGACTAGGAATTGCGATATATCAGAATCAGGATATTCAGCCGATCATTGCTGCCGTAGATGAGTACTTAGTGGATGTGTGCAGAGGACGATCAGATGGATCGAAGCCCTATGCCATTTCGGTTACTGTCTTCACGGAATCAAGTGACGATAGCAGTGCCGCTCGCTGGATCGCTCAATGGAAGGAGCGTTGGGAAGCCGCAGAAACACAAGGCTCTCTATCGCATTATCGTAGGGCGCAACTTTCCGTTGCGCACCGCATAGTCTCTTCAGAGAAGCAGTATAGGCAGTACGTCGAGCTCATTACCAAGAGCCTTGATGTCGATGTGGTCATCCTCAATGGTTTTATTCGGGCGGGATCACAGGGAAACGATTTTGAGATAGTCGAGCCCTATGACATCACAACCCGTACACTGAACTTTCCGATTCTGGAAAAGGCGTTCTGCTCATTTCGCGATCCTGGTCGGCGCCTGCAGAGGGCTCGGGTACTAAGCAATCGCCAGTTTCGCGTCACGACCTGTCATGCGGAAATCATGGCTCGCCTTAAGAGCAGAGAGACTCCTCAGAAAACACAGCATGTGGTTCTAGGATATGGAGATTATGGTCCATGGCAGAGTGTCGTAGATGCCTTGCATCAAAGGGCTGAATGGGTCGTCTGTATCGACCCGAATGTTGACGAACGGCTGATTGCGGAAAAGGCTCAAGACACTCAAGAAACTAGGGAAATTATTGGATTTGGGTCCGGAGTTGGAACGCACGGTGAGGCGAACTATACGATCTCTACTGAGCAGTTTCGACTGTCGGACGTACTTCACAAAATCACAGCGTCGATTGGCGAGGTGTATAGGGGATGGACTCCGGCTACGTTCAGGGCTGTTGCCGAGAGTGTATTAGCGGAATCTACCCGTCTTTCCGGGCTCTCCTTGGTTCGAGCCACTGGTATCGGGCAGTACGTGCGCGACTTTATGGCCTACTCTTTGACTCGAAAGCTTCTCATGCCAGGTAATGACGTTTTGTGCGATCAGGTGGTATCGCTGGACGCATTTCGCCATTGGTTCGATTCGGCGGAAACTGATACGAGGCCTGACCTCCTTTGGCTGACGGCTGTGATTGGGGACTCCGGTCGGCTACACCTGGACCTACGCCTGATAGAATGCAAGCTGGCTAGGATGACTGATTCGCATTTGGATAAAGCTAGGGAGCAACTGGAGAGTGGTCTTCGTCACCTCGTTTCTGTGTTTATGCCGCGTTCGGATAAGATGCGTGTCGAGGATGAACGTCCGGACCAGAGATACTGGTGGCTGCAGCTGCATCGCCTCATATCGAGCAAATCTGAGATCATGGGACGCGACCAGGGACGCGTGCTGTCCGCATTGGAACGGCTTGCCGAGGGCGAATTCAACATCGAATGGCGAGCTACGGCACTGACCTTCTGGACGGATCAGAACGCACCGGGGATTTCACAGACGGACATCTGGCCACATTCCGTTGAAGGTCAGGAAATCGGAATTGGTGTGGTATCGTGCGGTACGGAGTTCGTGAGGTCCTTGTGCGAGGACGGCTTAAGGTTTACGATCCCATGGACTGAGTCGTGTGCGTCTTTCGAAGCCTCTGGGTTACCATTTGGTGAGATTGGTCAGACAAAAGAGTCTAGCACGGACACCGACGAGCAGGAAAACGACTTGAATGGTGAAAAACCACCAGAAGAAGCATCGACCGGGCCCGGACCTATACATCGTGTTGCGCCCGAGCCCAAAGACTTACTAGCTTCTGAGTCGATCAAGGACAAAACACCTGCGCGGGTACTGCTCGGACAAACAATATCAGGCTCACGCAAGGTGTTCTGGGAATTTGGGCACGGGGAACTGAACAACCGTCATATATTGATCTTCGGCTCATCTGGCATGGGTAAAACCTATACGATCCAGTGTCTCCTCTTTGAGCTAGGTCGCAACGGGCAAAACTCCCTCATCGTAGATTACACCAATGGATTTTTCGATAATCAGTTGGAGGAGGAGTTTAAGCGACAGCTTCAACCCGTTCAGCATGTGGTTCGCAAGGAGCCCTTGGCGATCAATCCGTTTCGTCAACAGGCTGAATCTATTGGTAGCGAACTCCTGCCGGAGTCGGCTTCGTCCACAGCACAACGGGTTAGCGGCGTGTTTTCCGAGGTTTATAACTTTGGAGACCAACAAAAGTCTGCACTTTATCAGGCAGTCAAGACGGGAATAGAGCAGTGTGGGACAGCCGGAATGACTTTGGCCGATCTAATTCCCTGCCTTGAGGAGCTCGTCGAGCAGAAAGGCACTGTGGGGCAATCTGCGGCCAGTGTCGTGAGCAAGTTGCGTCCTTTCATTGACCAGAATCCATTTGGAGAGGAAGACCTGGAGAGTTGGGAGAGGCTTTTTACTGATCATTTACATCGGTGCCATATTGTCCAGCTTGCCGGATTTATGAAAGACGCGGCAAGATTAATAACAGAGTTCAGTCTTATCGACCTTTATTGGTTCTACCGCAGTCGAGGGACCCAGTATCGCCCTCGTGTTGTCGTGTTTGACGAGGTCCAGAATCTAGATCATCGGGAAGAAAGTCCGCTTGCACAACTCCTGCGCGAAGGGCGGAAGTTCGGTTTCTCATTGATTTTAGCCACACAGATCATGAGCAATCTCGATAAAGATGAAAAGGACCGCCTTTTTAATGCAGCTCACAAACTGTTTTTCCGGCCTGCCGACACTGAAATGCGAACCTATGCAGAGATTGCAGCCGCCACTACATCCGAGAAAGCAGATATTTGGATCAGGCGCCTTGCTGCTCTTAAAAAGGGAGAGTGCTACTCCCTGGGACCGAGCCTGAACGAGTCGACAAGCATTTTGGAAATCAAGGCGTTTCGTATACGGATTACATCACTGGCTGAAAGGACTAGGTATGCCTGAAGACGATCAGAACAGTCGACTTTCGCGGAACTTTCACCGTACGTTTAAACCTGAGCGACACTATATCACGGCTATGCTGCGCTTCGCTGCTTCAGGTGCGGAAGGGGATGCGCAAGCGATTGCTGCAGCAACGGGGATTCCGACAGGATCATCGAGCGGAAAGGTCCCAGCAATTTTGGATTACTGCCGCGGTATGGGCTTGATTCTTTTAAGTGGGCATGGACGGTCGGCGGTCAAGAAGGCAGAACTTACACCATTCGGTCGTTCAGTTCTTCTTGAAGATCCTTACCTGAAATCAGGTTTAAGCCAGTGGGTGGCTCATCTAAATCTATGTGGGCCTCGGACCGGTGCAGATGTATGGTATCAAGTCTTTTTCAGAGGAACACAATCCCTCGGTATGGCCTTCGAACGCTCAAAGCTGGAGTTACATTTGAGTCTCATTTACGGTGTAGAGAGGGCCGGATTAATTGGTCCACTAATAGGGATGTATCAAGATGAAGCTGCTTTCAGCGCGTGTGGAGCATTATCCGAATCCGCCGCGAACATAGTTCGAAAATCTGCTCCGATCAATGATGAGTATGGTTACGCTTATGGGGCGTGGATGCTTCAGCTACTTGTAGATCACTTCCCGAAACAAAGCCAGATATCCATTACCGACTTGGATGTAAGAGCTGGGTGGAAAACCATCCCAGGATGGGATGTAAGCAGCCATCAACGGGTACTTGCTTTGGTTGAGCGGAAAGGAATGATTGAAATCGATCGTCACATGACACCATGGCTTCTTAGACCTCGCATTTCTGCAGAGTCGGCATGGAAAAGCATTTATGACGATTTGCTGTGAGGAGTGGAGATGCCTAACTGTCTTCAAGATATTGTGAGTTTTCGAGGTGACCGGCTGTTCAATGGGGCCGTCAACCTGGGGTGGTTCGGAACGGATGATTTACGGGCACGTGCCGCAGCCGAAGCTTTCGTCTTCCACGGACCGGAATATCATGGGGTTTCTCAGGATGACGTTGGTGTTTCCCATGGTCACCGCCTTCAGGATACCGCGAGTTTCGCTCTTTCTATGGTCAGAAGGTGCTTCGGTATCGAGGATCAACCGCTCACATTAGCTATTGCAGGCTATGGAACAGGCAAGTCTCATTTGGCAATCACTCTAGCTTCTCTCTTGCATAAGCCTCTGAAAGATATCGCTGAGGTGGTCCTATCCGGCATCGACAGCGCGGATCAGTCGATCGGTGCCGAGATCAAAGCAATTCTAGATGAAGCTCGACAGCCATGTCTTATTGTAGCCTTGAATGGGATGCAAAGCTTTGATTTGACTACCGAGGTGACACGGCAAATTCTACACCAGGTAAAGGATGCCGGACTCGATACACGTCCATTGGATGGGCTTCGTCCTCGTTTCGCTTTAGCCGCTAGTCTAATCCAAATGGCCATGACTAATAAAGGCGTAGTAAATAAGTTGTTAGATATCTGCGAAGTCGCAAAGATTGAGGATATTCTCAACAACTTGGATGAGCAGGACGAAACTACTTATAGAAAGGTTCATCAAGTCCTCGCTGATAGAAATATTAAGATCGCGGCTCTTGGGGGAGAGTCTATTCATGATGTAATTGATGTGTCCTGTCGAGAGTACTGTGGACCAGAAAAATTTTTCAGGTGTTTGGTCGTTCTTTTTGATGAATTTGGCCGTTATACAGAGTTTGCAACAGTTCGCAGCCATATCGCTGGTAGCGGTGTTCTTCAGGATCTTTTCGAAGGTATTCAAGGAAATGCCGGTACAGCCTGCTTTGCTGGCTTCATTCAGTTCGATTTAAGTGCTTATGTTCAACGGGTTGCTCCTGAACATCGAAACGAGATTCTAAGGTATGTGACTCGTTACCAAGCAGCTAATCGCGTCTACTTGTCAATCAATCTGGAGACCTTGATTGCAAGCCTTATAGAGAAGAAGCAACCTGAGAAGCTCACCCATTTCTTTGATAATGATGCCGCAAAAAAGGAATCAAACGATATTGCGGCAAATATACTGCGGTGGTATCCACAGTCTCGAAATCATAGACTTTGGCGCGATACCGAGCAGTTTCATACAGTGATTCGAAAAGGTTGCTGGCCCCTATCAGCATACTCTACTTGGTTTTTATTCCATTTAGCAGCAGCCGGTAAGCACCTTCAGGAACGGTCTGCTCTCGCTTTGTTGGGAGATGTCTTTGAACGGTATCAGAAGCATTCAATCAGTGATGACATGGGATGGTACCTTTCTCCGGTAGATCTTTGGTCTGATTCTCTCCAGCATGAGCTTATTATCTCAGAAGAGGGTGGCCAACAAGGTTCGATCACCCATGCTTATACGTCAGTTGAGGCGCGACATGGGGCTCATTTAGAGGGGGAACTGAAAAGCCTCCTTCGTGCTGTAGTTCTGGCCTCTAAGATGGGTCTCAAGGTAAATGACAAAGATGATGCTATTAAAGCACTATCAGAACTTTCTGGCTTACATATTAGGACTGCTGCTAGTGGTGTTCGTCAACTTCAAGAAGAGTACAACGTTCTTGATTGGGATGAATCTTTCAAGGAGTTCGACATCCTAGGAGAGGCTGTCCCAAGAACACAGTTTCTCTCTTTTGTTCGGCATAGGGTTGCAAGCACCTATGATGAAGCGGGAAAAGCAGCCCTTTTTGCCAGCAAGGCCCCAATATGCTGTGATTTACTGGGGGATCTGGACTGTGATTTTGCAGAGGAGAACAGAATCACAACTCGAGAATGGCGCTATGCTGGGGTTACGTCGAATCTGGATGTTCTCGAAATGCAAGTCAAGCTCGCGGCGGACCGCTGGATTAATGCCTTGGCCGTTAATGAACCGCGGGGTACGATTATCTATTGCTATATTGAACCGAGCCGAGACGCTGAGATAATAGTATCTGACACGGGGAATATCCTTCGCGCTGCAGCGAAGCAGGTAGGTGTCCCTGCATTACCCATCTTAGTTGTATTATTGTGTGACGAAGACGGCAACTTGGGACAGTCGCTTGCAGACCTAGCTGTACTTGATGAGTCAATTAGTGAAGTGGATAAGCTACGCTTTGGAAACCTAATCCCAGCCCATCAAGAGAAGACGCGTGTTGCCGTGCGAAGTCTTGTTGAGAGCATGATAAAACGCCGTATCTATGTCACTGCATTCAAAGAGCCTTTAGAGGCACAAAGGCTTAGCCGCGCAGGCACCGAGTTATTCTCACGAATCTACAAGAGCGCGTTGTTATTCCCTTTCGATGGGTTTAGTACAGCTCGAGGCAATGCGGCCGATTCATGCCAGGAACTTACGACAGAGCTCATGTTGGGAAGACTGGACTGGGGCGCTGCCATTAGCAAGCCGGTGAAAGTCAAGAATCGCGCTGTCTCAGTACTTCGGGATGCATGGGGCATCTATGCTCAGAACGGGAATGTTCGTACTAGGCCAAGTCAACAGATTATTCGATCGCTAACCGAAAAATGGGACGGTCTGCTTACCTCAGGGGAGCGACGCATTGCTCTTGGCGCAGCTATAAAACAACTATGTGCACCACCTTACGGAGCCAACATTGCCTCGGCCGGACTATTCCTTGGTGTTTTCGTTGCAGCTCGGTTTGAAAAGCTTTGCATTGTTCGCAACGATCAGCAATTCGCCATCTCGCAGTGGGTTCAAGATGGTTTGTTCCGCGGTAAATTCCTCGACATCGGTGCACTTCATAATATTGACCTCATCCATCTTGGGGAAGAATCAAATGAGTGGGAATCTCTGCTTGATGAGTGGGAACAGGCCGAAAGCCACATAGCAAGGCGTGCATGCCTTGAGCAAGCTGATAAGTTGCAGGCTCGTGTTCCAGTACCACCCGCCCTCGGGTTCCGCAAGATTCATCTCGAAGAACAGAGCCAGGCTTCGGTTAAGTTCATTGCTGAAATGGAACATCAACAGAATGAAGCTCTAAGCAAGATCGAAGCGGGATTAAACCGTGAAGACGTTGGTCTCGTTTCGTGGGGAGCTTCTGTTTTATCTGGGCTCTTGGATCGAATGACCAATGAAAAGCCACTTTGGTCAGACCATCAAATCCAGGAGCTTCAGCCATCCCTTGAATTGGCGCGTCAAAAAATCATCCAGATTTTCCCAGCTTGGCTTGAACGCCAAACGCCTCGTGCTCAAACACCGGATGCAGCCGGTGACTTCAAGCACAAGATGCTACGCTTAATCGGCAGTAGTTTAAATAAATTGGACCTTGGAGATCTTTTCGAGAAACTCGAGAAGCACACGCTTGAGTCTATCAGGTTCATTGAAACGATCGCAGAAGCTCATCAGGTTCTTAGGGAGGTCGACCTCTGGCTTGCGACACATGGTGAGGCAACTCGATTTGTGCGCATTGCTCAACTGCGTGCACTTCAGCAAGTGGGAAAAGAGCATGCATCAAAACTCCAAGGATTATCAAATCGAATACAAATGCCAGAGATTGGTGAAATGCGTAGCAGGCTTTCTGAATCCCTCAAAAAAATGAAGGAAGCAGAAAAGAACATTATTATGAGAGCTTCAAAACTCTGGAACTCAAGCTTGCGCTCTGAGGATGATATAGACTTTCTGTTGTCCGAGGTAGAGGCTCTGATGAGTGTCTTTGAAAACTGCTCAAATGACCTCGAGGACCTTAAAGTCATGCGCAAAGCTCTGCTAATGTTTCAGCATGCTCGTAACCAGTTGAATGATAATCGGCTTTTATGGTCTGAATTTGAAGTCTTAACTCGTAAATATGAAGAGGAAGCACAAGTAATTGGCGATGATGAAGTACCTTGGCACCCCGCGGAAGCAATCAAATTTTTAGTCGAAAATGCTTCTCGACTGCGTATGGAAGCAAGTAGGGCATGGATTGAATCAATCGCAAAAGAAGCTGTTTCAGTCACAACAATGAACGTGGTTAATGCAAATAGACTTCGCAAGCGGGCTGACAATCCTCCGCCGACTATAACAGAAGCGGATTCCAAGCGCTTAAATGAAATTGTATATAAAATTGAAACTCGACTGAATGCCCTGAAAATTGATTGGCTTGTGGAACAGTTCAAGGAACTATCACCAACAATGAGAAAGGAATTCCTCTCAAGGATCTCGTGAGTTTGGGAGCGTGAAGAATAAAAATTAAGCTTGTCCACCGCCATTAGTGGTGAAAGGGGGTCTTGTTGTGCCACTAAGGCGAAAAAGTTGAATGAACATTCCTATGCCATGCTCTACCGATCATGAGGGCCATGTAAAGCATGAATGGCCACATGAATGCTGAAGTATGAATACAGAAGTTACAAAGAAGAGGCGAAGCAATGACTTCGAAAGACCGATGCCCATAGTGACGAACGCAAGTGAACCGCTGAGGACGTTTCGAAAAGACTGAGATGTCATCAAAACCGGGCTCGCTAAAATGGCCCGGGAAGTCCCCCGGATGAACTGGCTACCTTTCCATCAAGGATGTTTGGGATAAAGGGAAACAGGTTTGAAATATCACTTTCGATGCTTTAAAACCCAATTTACCCACCCCCGGACTGAACTGTGTCTAAATAGCTTTCAATCACAGACCCAAGGCTTCCCCGCCACCGGACGAATCAACCCGATATCCTTCCGTTTACCAAAATGCTTCTCGAAAAATTCAAAGCACTCGGTATGGACCGGCAGAAGATAGCGTGGCTTGATTTTCTCGATCATCTCCAGGAGTTCCACCGGCCTGGCATGGCCTCCCACATGGAGGGGGTCCTGTTGGTCAGCGTTCTCCCGGGCCAGGGGATTACCGAAGAGTGTGAAGCTGAATTGTGTGATCCAGTTCATGAGCTTGGCCGCATCGAGTTCCATTTCCTCGTTGAAGGCCTCGGTGGCCGAGTAGATATAGGTTCCGCCTGAAAGGTCGATGTCGATCAGCGCGCTCAGGTCGTAGTAGGAAAAACAGAGGACGAAGTCATGGGGAGAGCGGCGTATCTCAGTGGCGCTCACACATTGGTGAGCATACCTCTCACAAAGTGTGGTTTCCCACCTGGAATGTTGGACACGTGCCTTGGAAAAGATCCGCATCCGGGGATGGCCAAGCGGGGTGTAAAAAACGGATGCTCCACACTGGCTGAGAGCTTCCAGAAGATAGGCGGTCCGGCTGGTGATCACGAGAAACCGCCCGGCATCTTCTGCGGCCTGGAGGACCGAGTTGAGACGCTCCAGGTTGCGCGCCCCGAAATCGGCCACCACCAGGCCCTCTGCTTGCCGGACAATTTCGCTGATGCGCCCGGCCACGTCTTCCTCGGTGAAACTGTCCGCGGTTATATTGTCGGCGAGGTCAGCCCGGGTCCCCTCGATGATGAGGACAAGGGGGTTGAGTTGGGCCGCCTCCTCCATGAACTGGTGGCTTGCGCCAGCTTGGGCCCCGTGCCTCCGGATATCACCGGTATAAACCACCCAGCCTGCCGGGGTATCGATGCCGAAGGCCCCGGCCCCCGGAATGGAGTGGTCCACCGGCCAGAAACGGAGAAAGAGGTTTCCAACCCGGCCGTGCCGCTCAAGAAGAAAGGTGAGGGGGTGGGGACAGAGCGGGCGTTTTTCGCAGACGCCTTCCCAGAACTCTTGTACCCCCTGCGAAGGGACGCTGTCGGTGAAGACGTGGTAGGGCCTCTGCTGGGCCGCAATTTTATAGGTCTTTTCGGAAGCGAGCCAGCCCTCATTCGTTACTTCCCTGGGTTTGGCATAGACGGTTTCGGCGAGAAAGTCGGCTTGCCCGCAGTCCTGGATGGCCTTGGCGATCAAAGCGCTTTCGAGGCTGGTGTAGATGGGGATGTCCGGACGAAGGAGCGATAGGTACCCTGAATGGTCAAGATGGGCGTGGCTGAGGAGCACCCCCTGCAGCTTGAAGTCCTCTCGGTAGGCGGGATGTCCGGCCAGTTTTTGCCACCACCTGTTTCCGGGAACT
>PWXL01000240.1 GCA_003561145.1 Candidatus Atribacteria bacterium | reverse complement strand
TTTGAAAAATCTCAAAAGCCATCCTGTAAAGACCGGGAAAGAGCGGCTGAAAGTCGACGCATCCTTCCTCCTGTTTCAGCCTTCCAGCCTTTCATTCTGAATTCCGACTTCTGACTTCTGACTTCTGAATTTGACTCCCTCCTCACTCCTCTTACTCTTCACGGAATGTACAAGTTTTTTCATGAAGAGTTGATAGTGCGCCAGGAAACGCGCGCTCCCTTTTCGATGCCGTCCTGCCTGTAATCAAGGACTACGAGATCACCCTCCTCCAGTCCATCGGTAATCACAATTTCATGACGAGTTCGAGGTCCTGTAGTAATCTCGCGAAGTTCGAGCCGGTTGTCTTCAACAACGAAGAGAGCATCTTCTCCCTCGTAGGTGAAGAGCGAGGTCCGGGGAACAACCACCACAGCCGGAAGTTCGGCGGTTATGAATTTCACTTCCACCCTGTAGCCGGATGTGATCGGTAAGTTTTCAGGAACCTTCGAGGATATGGTAACAGTCACCCGCTCCTCTTCCAGCCCCAGCGGTGAAACGCTTTCAACTGCATAGGGCGCTATTTCAATCACCTTACCGGTAAATTCCACGTCCTCATCTCGGCGGAAGTACGTCAGTGTGACATTCATTCCTTCTTCTATATCGCCTACATCCCTGGTGAGTACCATGGTTTCAATCTTCAGCTCATCACTCTTTTCTTGGTGATACAACGTCAAAAGCGGCGTGTGGGGGGTAATAGGCATCCCTTCCTCGGCTTTCATTCTGGCCACCACTCCCCCAAAAGGGGCATAGATACGGCAATTCTCCATATGATACTCAACCGTTTGGAGTTGCGCGTTCAATGCTCCTTGGCGGGCAGCCAAACTCTCCACCCTGGAACGCGAGGTCTGCAAGAGTTTCTCGGCTTCCTCCATCTCCACTTCAGAAGCCCAATGCTGATCATAGAGGATTTTCAACCGCCGGTACGCTCTTTCCGCTGCTTCGAGTTCCACCATGGCCTGATCCTTTTCTGCAGATATCGAGGCCAGGTTTGACTGCAGCTCTGCATGGGTATAACCGATTTCTCTCGTACATAAAACTGCCAAGAGATCGCCCTTATTCACCCTGCCTCCCTCTTCTACCATCAATTCTGCAATGTGAGCGGTAAATACGGCATGCACGTTTCGCTCTTTATCCGGAATCACCCAACCGTCTTCTGTAAAACTGATCGCGAAATCTCTGCGGCTTAGGCGGTATACATCGACACTGATATCCGCAGCGGCAAAAAAACCATATACCCCTGCAGCAATGGCTACCAATACTACTGCCAGGATGATCACCCACACTTTCTTTCTTTTCTGAGAAGCATTCCCCAGACCCTTTCTTTTCTGCTTTTGTCCCGGCTCATGATTTTTCAAAGGCTTATCGCTCCTCTCAGCCATACTTTCACCCCTCACATTACTCCCTTGTTTTCAGCACATCAACAAAGGTGAGTTTTTTTACCTGTTTCAAGGCAAATCTCTGGGCGAACCAGATAGAAAATGCCGTGATCACCAAAGCGGCAACAAGGGATGATCCTGCCAGCCTGGAAGGCAGGGTGTAAAAATCCGTACTCATTTCTTCTGCCATTACATACTGCATGAACTGTGCCAGGGGAAGTCCCGCCAGCATGGCGAAAAAGCCGACAAACCACTGCTCAAGGGCAATCACGGAAAATACTTCTTCCGAGGTCATTCCCAACACCCGCATGGAGGCAATTTCCCGTTCACGCTCGGAAAGGATAATAAAACTCGAGCTGTAAATAATGGCAAAACATATGATGACCCCGACAAGGACAAACACGTAAATGATGCTTCCAAATGCCTCAAGAAGCTCTTCCGATTGTGCGATTCTTTCCTCCCTGCTGTCTATTCCAGCCACCACGTCGCTTTCGAGATAACGATTGCGCAATGAACGTAGCGATTCTTCACCCCCGGCCACATTTACCAGAAAAGCGGTCGCAAAATCACCCTGCCCGAGTGTCTCATCCAGCGCAGAAAGCTCCATGTAGGCGTTCATGCCCATATATTGGGGGATGACACGGCACACCTCGACCTTCTGGGTGTTCTCTCTCTCCCGGCGGTAGGGACTTTCTATTTCCAGGAGGTCGCCCGTCGATACCTGGAGTTTATCTGCCAATCGCTCTGAGAGGATTATCCTCCCGCCTGCGGGAAATACCCTCCTCCCCTCTGCATCAAGGATATTGTAGAGAATACTCTCATGGGGAACTCCGATAACAACGATACTCTCCGACCGCCAGTGCCGGGTCAAAGTTACAGGCACCTCCGCAATCGGCTCCACCCGTGCCGTTTCAGACAAGTTAGCGAGCTCATGCCAGGTTGGCCTCCTTGTTGAGGGACCGAGAAGAGTGATTTTAGCATCGTATGTTTCTACTTCTTCAAATTGATAGAAATTCATCTTGTAGAACAGTTCATTGATAGACCAGGTCAAGGCCACCGCCGCACAGCTCAACATTATGCCGAAAAAAAGAAATGTGCTTCTTCCCCGGTTGCGAAGCAGGTTTCTCAATGCCATTTTTCCCTGGATACTCAGCATAGCCTGAATGAAAGCAATTTTCTCAGGCAACGTTTTTTTACTGAATACGGGCGAAGACGGTAGCATCGCTTCGGCCGGCTTAAGGTTCAGCACGTGTTTGCTTCCCTGGTAACCGGCGGCCAGAAATATTGCACAAGACAGAAACAAACCATGCAGCAGGTACAAAAGCGAAAATCCTTCGTATACTTCGGGCACGTTAAAAAACTGGAGCAACAAAGCGGTGAATGGATTCGCCAGCAATATCCCCAAGGATCCTCCCAGCAGTCCGCCAACGGCTCCTACCAGTAAGGCGTAAGAAAGGTAATGAATGAGGACTTGCCTGTTACTGTAGCCAAGTGCCTTCAATATGCCGACCTGGCCGCGCTGGTGTTCGACCAGGCGCTTCAACATGATATAGAGAATCAAAGCCGCTATGAGCAAAAATACAAGAGGCAGGATGCCCGACATGGTTTCAATTGCATTGATCTCTTCACTCAACATTACGTGGCTGACCTGATCATCACGGGGATACAGCGATATTAACCCATAACGTTCCAGCTCCGGTTCGAGCCGTTCTTTTACTCTTTCGTACTCGGCGTAAGGTTCCAGGGTGAAAGCAAGGTCATTCACCCTGCCGCGCATATCCGGAAAGAGCGTCCACATGGTCTCCAAGGGTAAAAAAGCGACTCCGAACTGTTCAGGGTTTGGGTACATATCAGCCTGTGTCCGCAGTAAATAGGTAAATTCCGGACTCATTCCTGACCCGGCTACTGTCAGTTCCCAAAGTCTCCCGCCTGCGATAATATCGATCACGTCTGCTGGCTCCAATTCGTTAGCCGTAAAAAACTGGCTGTCGATAATGGCATTCGGCTCTTTGTCGATGAGGTCCCATCCTTCCAAAAGACGTATATCGTTCACCCGATGTGGATCACTCAAATCAAGTGAAACCAGCTTTAAATAGACACTCTCCCGTTCAGGGTGCTGAACGAGCACTTCCCGCACCACCCGTCCGCTTATCTCCCGTATCCCTTCAACCCGGGAGAGTCTTTCCAGTGCCGATTCCGGCAGTAAGACCAATTCCGCAAAACCGTCTGCAAAGTTTTGTTCACGATAAAACATGTCTTGAGAGAGCTTCAGGTTACCGCTGACAATCGAGAATGTTGTGAAAATAACAAGTCCAATCGCCACAATAACCAGGCAGGCCAGGTAAGAGCCCCTGTTTCCCCAGATGTCTCTGAGCAGTTTTCTCCAAAGCATCACCACTTCACCTCATCAGCCGGCAAAGGATGTTCGTTCACCGTTACCTTCTCGACCAGGCCATCTTTCAGGTACACCCCTCTATCGGCTATATCACTGATCGCCGTGTTGTGGGTGATGATAACTACGGTCTTGCGGAAATCACCGCAGAATTGCCGAAGGAGCTTCAACACCTGGATGCCGGTCGGCAAGTCCAAGGCACCTGTGGGCTCATCACAAAGGAGCATTCGTGGATTCTTCGCCAAGGCCCTGGCAACAGCCACTCGCTGCTGTTCACCTCCGGAAAGCTGGGACGGGAAGTGATCATGGCGGTCACTCAAACCGATTTTCTTCAGGAGCGCTTCGACATCAAGAGGATTGGAAGCAAGTTGTACCGAAAGGCCAATATTTTCATACGCTGTGAGGTTGGGCATCAAGTTATAAAACTGGAAGACAAAGCCCACTTCGTCACGCCGGAAGGCGGTAAGCTCTCTTTCATCCGCATCGTGAAGACTTTTTTCACCGAAGAAGAGTTCACCCTCGCTCACTCGGTCCATTCCACCGATAATATTCAGCAGGGTACTTTTTCCCGATCCGCTGTGACCAAGCACAACCACCAGCTCGCCATGATAGAGGCATAAGTCCACACCTTTCAGGGCGTAGACATCGACCTCTCCCATGTGATAGATTTTCTTGATATTCCGTGCTTCAATCAGCGCCGAGGGCATCAGTGATTCACCATCTCATCTTTAACCCCCTTATAGTCTTCTCAATCTCTGCTCTCATGTTCTTTGCCGGGAACACCGGATATCCCATACAGGATATAATCAGCGAGATCATCCAAAATATGATCTTCAGAAATATGTAACATTCCACCGGAAAAGGCAAGCTTCTCGTCTTTTTGCCATTCTTTGAAATTGACCAGCAACCAGAGGGACATAATCTGACCCAAACCAAAAATCATGTAATTTCTGCTTCTGCTGAAATTACCTAACATTTGTATATGTTCAGTCATCCTGGACAATCGACTTTCCTGCTGGGCTAAAAAAGAGAGGTATCCATTAAGCATCTCTTGGGAGTATGGTAGTTCATTGAACAAAATTCGGAAGGTCTCGTAATGTCTCTCAAAACTCTCAAGGCGAATTTGCAAAACTGTCATAACCAATTTTCTTAAGTCTTGTATTTTAGAAAAATCAATATCCATTTTTTCCACCAGGTCTTCCAGGACGGGGATAACACAAGCCGCCAACAGCTCTTCCTTGCTTGTGAAGTGCCGGTAGATTGTTCCTTCAGAAATTCCAGCACTTTTGGCTATAGCGGCGGTGGTCGCTCCCTTGAAACCTTTCTCGGAAAATAATTTTCTGGCTGAAGTTATGATCTTTTCTTTCGTCTGAATAGGCTGCTTCATGAATACACTCCCTGTGTGAGTAAGTACTTACTCACTATTATACGGAAGTGCACAGCATTATCAACACATATTC
>PWXL01000277.1 GCA_003561145.1 Candidatus Atribacteria bacterium | reverse complement strand
TTACAAGTACATATTGGAAGATATTACTGCTTCCCCCGGTATTTACTCCACGACAGTCAGCAAGAATGTGCGGAAGGTAGAGGAGAAAAAGTAGCTTTTCAATAGAAGACCCCCTGGGAACTTCCAAGAATCAAATGTCACACTCAGAAGATTGTCAATAATCGAGAAGGCATTGTAATTCCTCCTCGATTATTGACAATCTTCTCTTATTATGGTTCCTTGAGATCACTTATAGCGACTATATTACCTTCGGTGTCTTTAAACCAAGCTGATTTCCCATTTGCCATCGTTGCGATTCCATTGACGGTTTTGAGGCCGGGTACATCGTATTCCTCAAAAACGATGCCATTTTCTTTCAGCTCTTTGACTTCTTTCTCGATGTCTTCCACGAGAAAAGCAAATACGGTATGGTCGGCTTTTGTTGGTCCCCGGACATAGAGGTACAGTTGTGCACCCTGCCCGAATTTATAGAGGGCTTCATCATTACTTACCAACACAGGTGTTCCTAAACCCAATTTGTCTTCATAAAATCTCCTTGCTCGTTGTAGATCCACAGCGGGCAAGGTGGCCATAATTGTATTATTCTTTAACATTATTTTCACCCCCAGAAAACATTATAGTATACTAATAACATGCTATTAATTATAATCAGGAAAGGTCATATTGTCAAGGGGGGCATTGGATACATCTGTCTGAATATTTCACCGGTTTTGTCAACCGGTATGGGTTCATCATTGTTTTCTCCCACCTTTCCTTCATCGGCCGGGCAAAACGGGCTCCCTGGATCATGCCATAGCTTGTATCCAAATAGGTAATAATAAGGGTCTACCATTGATTGAAGGAGATGAATGAACGTCTTCCATGGTGTATCATGTGAATTGACTGTTTTCATATTCGATGCATTGTACAGGGTCTTCATCAATCTACAACCTGCCCCAAATGCAAAAACACGTTCTCGCTGGGCAGTATTATCGTTGAAAAAATGGTTTTTGGGCCATAGGGTGAAAGCCGGGAGTACTTTACGATACCACAAAGAGCATGCCGATACTTGCATCGGCGGCAATAGCAACACGCTTTTTGTTAGGGACACATTGAAACAATTGGCCGGGAGTGGTACATGGAAACCTTTACCCAACAAAAAGAGTTCGTGGAAAATCCGTATTTTCAAGCGCAAAAACAGGAAATCCTTGACAATCTTACCGACGAAATGATCGATGCGCCCATCGTCGAGATCGTCAAGGGCTTGAATACATTACCGTATTGTTTCACTCTGCAAAGCTGCTATGGGCATTTTGTTTATGATCAGGTGGATGATCCTCACAACCTTCAACCCTTGCCGAAGGATAGCACCATAACCACGGTAGAGTACAGAATCGCCTACCTTGCCCTGTGCATAGACAACAGCAGTTCCGGCAGGAAGCTTTTGGAGGAGCTCAAGGGGATTGCTTCTTTCGATCCGGAAAACGTCCAATTCTGCTGTGCCGAATGGTTCTGGAGAAAACAGGTCAATTCCTACGTATTACAGGTGGAACCGGAAAGATTCAAACACCTCGATACAGCAATAATCGATTATGGGGAAGCCTTGCAGGTGGAGAGGACAAGGAACGGGTTTTTCCTTCGCCTGAAGCGCTTATTACCAGACAACACAAACCGGTAAGTGGAGCATCCACGAAAGAAGAGGTGCTGGTTGGCTGGGAAGATGGGCATATTGCCCTTCTTGTTTTTCCCGGACAATTCTATCGAAAAGTTCCCTGTGCTTCTTCTTATCATGTGAAGTTATCTCGAGTGCTTTTTCCAGCAAAACCTTTTATGCAATGTGCATGCATTATGTTATTAAAAGCTATAGATAGACAAGCAGGGAAAGCAGAAGAGGGACCGAAGATATCCGAAATGAAATTTTCATAAAATGTATATGGTATTATGAACTGATACAATTATTTGTGGGAGCCCCTATGGAACCTTCCCAACACCCTGCACATGAATATGGTATTCTTTCCGCCACAATTCTCGCAAGTGGTATGGGTTTTCTCGCTGGAACCCTGGTGAGCATTGCTGCTCCTCCCATACAAGAATATTTTCAAGCGGAGGTAGCCGCCCTGCAATGGATTCTCAATGCCTTTGCTCTCACACTCGCAGTCTTCATCCTCATGAGCGGTTCATTGAGCGACATCTATGGCCGCAGAAGAGTATTTGCCGTTGGAATATTCATTTTTACGGCGGGTTCCGGGTTTTCGGCGGTTTCTCCCAACGTTCCTTTTCTTGTTTCTTTCCAGGCGCTGCAAGGATTTGGAGCAGCTCTCATGGTTCCAGGAAGCCTGGCAATTATTCACAATGTTTTTTCCGAAAACAGACGCGGCCGGGCAATAGGCCTCTGGGCGGGTTTATCGGGAGCGATTGCCGCTGTGGGACCTCTCTTGGGCGGTTGGTTGGTAGAATTATTCAGCTGGCGGGCGGTTTTTTTTGTAAACCTTCCCCTGGGGTTGCTTACAATCATTTTTACGTATCTTTACATTCCGGAAATTGAACGAAGACGCTATGTTCCCCTGGATTGGCCCGGCATCCTGCTTGCAGGGTCCGGACTATTCGGCATCTCCACAGGTCTCATTCTTCTCCCGAACGAAATAGGTGCCTCTCGGTCCGCCATGTTTCTCATTATTGCAGGGATCGTACTTTTCCTGTTCTTTGTTCTGCAGGAACGGCGCTCTCCTCACCCCCTTCTCCCTCTTTCCATATTTCGTAACCCCCTGGTAGCGGGAGCCAATGCTGCTACTTTACTTTTATATTTTGCGTTAAACGGGATTATATTTCTTTTGGTTCTCCGTCTTCAGCAAGTTGAAGGGTATTCTCCTTTACAGGCCGGGCTCGCCCTTCTTCCCTTCAGCATACTTATTGCATTGCTAGCAGGTTCTTTTGGAACCCTTTCCGATCGCCTGGGTCCCCGTCCCCAGATGTTGTACGGCCCCTTCCTTGTCGCTTTGGGATTTGGGCTGCTTGCCCTACCGGGGGAAAGTGCAGGATATTGGAGTGGTTTTTTTCCCGGGCTTGTTTTTTTTGGAATAGGGATGGCATTCATCATCCCGCCACTGACGAAATCCGCGCTGGCTGTGAAAGAATCCCTTTCGGGAACAGCTTCGGGAGTAAATAATGCAGTTGCACGGGTAGCCGGCCTTCTCGCCATAGCGGTCCTCGGAAGTTTCATGGTGATGGTATTCACTGTGCACTTGGGGACTCTCCTTACGGAGTCTCCTCTCGGAATGGAAGAACAAGAAAGAATATTGGCTCTCTCAGGGAGATTGGGCGCCCTCGAAGCACCTGCTGATTTTGATTCAGCATCATCACGGCTTGTACGAGAAATGGTTGAACGTTCTTTTGTCCGGGGGTTCAGGGTAATGATGGGAATTTGTTTTTTCCTGGCAATCGGCGCAGCGGGAATTTCATATGTTTATATTCGTTCACCTTGAAAAAATTGAACAATTCACGGAAAATTCACTATAGTTAATGACGCTTTTGTATCAAGACGGTCGTTTATGAGCGTGTAATTGTCATGATATCCAACCGGGATTGGATTCAAAATGTCCTTGATCACCGCGAAGGAGATGCTGTTCCCTATAACTTCATGTTTTCTCCACCGGCTGAGCGCCTGGCGCAGGAATGGTACGGGATGAATCTCGAGGAAGCGCTTTCTTTGCCGATTCGCATGACCGGGCCGAAAACGATCAAACCGCTGTATGCAGATCCTGACGAGTTTGGGGATACAGTCGCGGACGAGTTCGGAGTTGTTTGGTCCACCAGCAAGATCGACCGCGGTTCTCCCGTTGGTCTCTGTTTACCCGAAGCGGATCTTTCGCGGTACGTTTTTCCTGATGCGGCCGATCCCGCCCGCTTCACCGACATAGGTACCTGGTGTAGGCGGCAGGAAGGGCACTACAGGATCCTTTGGGCCGGCGACCTTTGGGAACGAGCAACGTTCATGCGGGGGATGGAGCAGATCCTTCTGGACATTATCATTCATCCCTTGTTCGTCCAGTCTCTCCTCGATCATCTCACTGAATACATCATCGGAACCATTCGTGAACTCACAGTGAGGGGGACATTCGAGTGCATTGCCTTGAGTGACGACTACGGTACACAGCAGGGCATGCTTATGTCTCCTGAACACTGGTGCAAAATGGTGAAACCATGTCTTGCCAGGATTTATGCTTTTGCCAAGAAGCATAAACTGGCCGTATTTCATCATTCTTGTGGAAATATAACTCCAATTATAGACGATTTGATCGAACTCGGCCTTGATATCCTCCACCCAATTCAGCCTGAAGCAATGGACGTGTTTTCTCTCAAGAAGGAGTATGGCAGGTACGTAACTTTCTGCGGCGGTGTTTCTACTCAACGTACGCTTGTTTCCGGTACCCCGGATCAGGTACGGGCTGAAGTGAGGAAACTGAAACAATCGATGTCTGTTGGCGGCGGATATATATTGGAGCCCGGCATCACCATTCAAGCCGACATTCCCCGGGAAAATCTTGTCGCGATGATTGACGAAGCATGTCGGCATGATTGTTGATTCCATGGCGGTGTTGGGAAGAGATTGTATATATTTTTAGCTGATTGGTTTTACAGAATACAATATGCACTTTTATGTTAAAAGGGATATTCAAGCTGCACAAGATCGTGAGGGACCACGGGAGTAATCGGAATGAACAAACAAGAACAATTGACCCGACTCATCAAGCAGAAAGCCTTGGCGGTAGGATATGCGGCCTGCGGAATAACGGATACCAGTCCGTTTACCGGGTATCTCGATGCCATCGAACAACGGATACAAAGATATCCGGAAGCAGCGCATCTGTATGAGCAAATTCGGGGTAACGGGCATCCGAAAAAGCTGGCTGATTGGGCACAATCAATCATTGTCTGCGTGAGTCGGTATGGACACTATCAGCTTCCTATGGGGCTTGACCGCTATTTTGGTAAATATTACTTAGTTGATGGACGGTTACCGTATACCAGAGAATATCGGGCATTTGAGTCATTTCAGTCATTTTTCGAGGACTTGGGATGCCGGGTGATGGTCCCAAACCTAACGGTCAGGTGGGCTGCCGTACGGGCCGGTCTCGGCCAATTCGGCAAGAACAACTTTCTCTATACTTCCGATGGTTCTTGGGTTATGGGTAAGGTCTGGTTGGTAGATACGGTCCTGGAATATGATGCCCCTCAGAACATGCCGTTGTGTCCTGAACACTGTACCCGCTGCATAGATGCTTGTCCCACTGGGGCACTGGAGCAGCCATTTATGATGAATTATGC
>PWXL01000090.1 GCA_003561145.1 Candidatus Atribacteria bacterium | reverse complement strand
TCTGACATCCTGTGAGGTGGATTTATTCAGCGATCCTGTCTTTTCTCGGGGAAGCCTGATTTCAGAAAACCCCGCTTTACGGAAAAAAGCTGTGGAGATGAGTAAGAAGGCGATGGATATGGCAGAGGCTTTGGGCGCACCGGCGATGAACTTGTGGCCCGGGCAGGACGGGTTTGACTACCTCTTCCAAATCGACTATTCGGCCCAGTGGGACCTGCTTATAGAAGCGATTAAGGAGATTGCATCCCATAACACAAAAGTTAAGCTGAGCCTTGAGTACAAGTTACGCGAACCCCGTACGCACTCCACTATTTCCACTTCCGGAGTGGCGCTGTTTCTCGCCCAGGCTTCAGGTCTTCCAAACGTAGGAGTGACGCTCGATTTGGGTCACTCTTTCAACTGTAAGGAATCCCCGGGGAACGTGGTGGCGATGCTCGATACTTTTCAGAAACTCTTTATTCTTCACCTGAATGATAATTTCCGGGATTGGGACGATGATATGGTGGTGGGAACAGTCCATTTCTGGGAGACGCTGGAGTTTTTATACTACCTGGACTGTTCGAGTTTCGAGGGGTGGCTGGGTCTCGATATTTTTCCCTACCGGGAGGATGCAGTTGAAGCATGCGTTCTCAGTATTGAAAATATCAACTCTATGCTCACCGTCATCGAGCGGGTGAATTATGAACATTTAAAGACTCTTCAGAAAGAAGCCGATGCCCTGGCCGCATTCCGTTACATGAAAAGTCTTTTGTAATCATGAAACAAGATAAAGGGGGTGGTGAACGTTGAGTTACCTGGGTATCGATGTTGGAACGACAGGTTGCAAAGTGGCAGCTTTCGACCGGAAGGGGAAAGTGCTGCATGCAAGTTATCGTGAATACCCCCTGTACCATCCCCGGGAAGGATGGTTGGAGCTCGATGCTGATGAGGTCTTTTCCTGTGTGGAAGAATGTATGCTGGAAGTATCCGCTTCACTGCGTACAGATCCCCCGGTGAGCCTGGCTCTTTCAGCACAGGGAGAAGCAGTGGTACCAGTGGACGGGAAGGGGAGGGTGTTGGCCCGGAGCCCTGTAACTTTTGACAGGCGGGGCGATGATTTTGTGCCCTTTTGGGAAGAGAAAATAGGGCGGGAGCGCTTTTTTGAGATAACGGGTACCACCCTCTCCGGGATTGGCACTGTGAATAAAATACTGTGGTGGAAAAGAGAGATGCCCGAGGTGATTGAGAAAGCGCAGTGGTTTCTCTGTTTCGAAGACTTTCTCATGCTGCGTATGGGGGTGGAACCGGCGATCAATTACCCCTTGGCTGGACGGACCATGATGTTCGATGTGGGCGGAGAATGCTGGTCCCGTGAGATTCTCGCTATAGCTGGAATCGAGAAGGAACGTTTGGCCCGGCCTCTTCCATCAGGAGTACAGGCCGGTGAAGTAGGAGTTTCCTTTCGAGAGAAAATGGGCTGGATGGAAAAAGTGGTCGTTGCAGCCGGTGCTCACGACCAGCCTTCAGGTGCCCTGGGCTCGGGTGTGATACAGGCCGGAATCGGTATGGACGCTACCGGTACGGTGGAATGCATAGCACCGGCGCTTCCTTCGCTTGTCCTCAATGCCCAAATGAGGGAGAATAACCTGTGTTCGTATCATCACGCTTTTCCCGGTTTGTTTATCACCCTTATTTACAATTTCACCGGAGGTTCTATCCTGCGCTGGTACCGGGATACGTTCGCCTGCAAAGAACGGGAGGTAGCCCGGGAACGAGGGGAAGATGTCTACGACATTATTCTCGCCGACATCCCGGATGACCCCACAGGCCTTTTGGTTCTTCCCCATTTTACTATGAGCGGCACACCTTTTTTTGATTCCCGTTCCTGCGGAATGGTGGTGGGGTTGAAACTGGATACGAGCCGGAGCGAGTTTGTGAGAGCCCTTTTGGAAGGGATTAGCCTGGAAATGAAGTTTAACCTTGAGCTTCTGCGCAAGGCCGGGGTGGAAGTTCATACCCTGCGGGCGGTTGGCGGTGGGGCGCGCAACCGCAAATGGCTGCAATTAAAAGCGGATATCTATGGAGTACCGGTGGAAACCCTGAATATTTCCGAAGCGGCCTGCCTGGGGGCCTCACTCCTGGGCAGAAAAGCCCGGGAAGATATCGGAGATTTTACCGAATTGGTGGAATCCCTGGTACGGGTAGAAAAAGTGTACGAACCCCGCGCAGCGGTGTTGGGCCGCTACGAAGACATATACCAGGCCTATACCCGCTTGTACCCAGCTCTAAAAGAGAATATCCGGCCTTACGGCGTGTAAGTGAGAAGGAGGCGAAGCGTGGAATCATATCCCTTACAAGACAAAATTGCCCTGGTTACCGGCTCAGCATCAGGAATCGGACGTGGTTTGGCTCTGCGGTACGCCAAGGAAGGAGCACATGTGGCATGCTGTGACGTAAATCTGGCTGGAGCGGAAGAAACCACCTCCTTTATCCGTGAATCCGGTAGTGAATCCATAGCAATTCAGGTGGATGTGACCAGGAGTAGCGAAGTTGAGGAAGCGTTCCGCCAGGTGCACGGGCATTGGGGACGTATTGATATCTTGACCAATTCCGCCGGTATCATCAAGGCTCATTTTCTTACGGAAATGCCCGAGGAAACCTGGGATGTTATAATAAACGTGAACCTTAAGGGTACTTTCCTCACCATGAGGGAAGCGGCCACATACATGATGCAGCAAAAGTCGGGTAAAATAATCAATATTTCCTCGAAGTCAGGGAAAAAGGGTGGTTTATGGCTCGGGGCATATTGTGCATCAAAATTCGGAATTATCGGGTTGAGCCAAAGTGCGGCAATGGACCTGGCGCCATACAATGTGAACGTAAACGTTATTTGTCCCGGGAATGTATTTTCCACTCCCATGTGGGACATTCTGGACAAGGAATATTCAAAAAAGCTGGGGGTCCCCCCTGAACAGGTACGAAAGATGTATGTTGAAAAAGTTCCCCTGGGGCGGGAGTGTACGGTCGAGGATGTGGCAAACGTAGCTGTATTCCTCGCTTCCTCCTACTCGGATTATATGACCGGTCAAGCCATTAATGTCACGGGAGGACAAGAAGTCCATTGAGGGCAACACTCGGACTTGTTGTGAATCCGGCTTCCGGTAAAGATATCCGCCGGTTGGTAGCTAATGGAGCTGTTTTTGGCAACCGGGAGAAAATAAATTACGCGGTCCGCCTCCTGCGGGGACTGGAATCCTCCCTTTCCTTTCCGGCCAGCGTGGTCTATATGCCTGACCCTTATGAACTTATTGATACAGCAGCTTCAGAATGTAGCCACGCATTGCACAGGGTGAGTCTCAACCGCGCACCCATAACTGTTTTCGGTGATGAAACCGACACAGAACGCTTTACTTCCTGGGCAGTGGAGGAAGGGGCAAGAGCCATAGTAGTGGTGGGAGGGGATGGAACCAACCGGGTTGTGGCCAAGCGGTGTGGCGATGTGCCGCTTTTCCCTCTCTCGGCTGGTACGAATAATGTATTCGCGGAGAATATAGAACCTACGGTAGTGGGCATGGCAGCGGGTTTTTATCTTTCTCACGGGCATAAGAGAGAGAAAACAATACAGCGGACCAAAGTTCTCAAGATACGCGAGGCAGGAGGCAGGGAAGACATGGCGCTGGTTGACGCGGTGTTGCTGGACCAGCGTGAAAGAGGAGCAAGGGCGGTGTGGGACATTGCATTGGTCAAGCTGGTGGTGGTCACCCACACCGATCCTTTGAAAGTTGGTCTCAGCTCACTGGTGGGAAGAGTTGCGGGAGTGGATCGTTATGCAGACGGAGGGGCGTACGTCCGGCTGGGAGGAAAAGGAAAATCCATTGCGGTCCCTATCGCTCCCGGTCTCGTAAAAAAGGCCCGTATCAGTGATTATGCATCGTTACAGGCAGGTCAGTCGGTAGACATAGAGAATACGGTGGGAATCATCGCGCTTGATGGAGAGCGCGAGCTCACCGTGCGCCGGAAAGAAAAATGGAGCATCACTTTGTCGGACCAAGGACCCAAGCGGGCTGACATAGCAGCCATTATGGAACAGCACACCGCCCAGGCAATACAGGAAAAGAAAAAATGTTGAGAAGCGAGAATGAAGAGAGGAGAGTGTCACATGGCAAAAAAAGTGATTATGCCGAAGCTCGGCCTCACCATGGAGGAAGGTGTGATCAACAAGTGGATGGTCAAAGAGGGAGACCGGATAGAGAAGGGCGATACAGTTTTCGAGGTGGCTACTGATAAGGTGAATATGGAAGTAGAAGCTCCCGCCTCAGGTGTGCTTTTGAAGATCTTGGCCGGGGAAGGTGAGACCATTCCCATAACCCAAACGGTAGCGTGGATTGGAGAAGAAGGAGAGGAAGTTCCCGAAGAGGAAGCAGCTCCGGGTGGAGAAACCGAACCTGCCGAGGTCCGGGAAGAGAAAGAAGTTGAAACCCCACCAGCGGTCTCTGCACCTGCTGAGAGTACTCCCCCAACCCAGAAAAAAGAGGAGGCAGCTGCTCCGGCTGGGCGTGTGAAAGCTTCGCCTCTTGCGAAAAAATTGGCTGCCCAATATGGGGTTGACCTCTCAACCCTCAAGGGTAGCGGGCCCGGCGGAAGAATTGTACGAGATGACGTGGAGAAAGCGCGGGAAGAAAAACCGGTGGAGGAGCCGGCCCCGGTGTCTGAAAGACCTGTGCCGACAGAGGAAGGGGTGGCTCGCATACCTCTTTCACGCATGCGGCGTATCATCGCTCAACGCATGCAGGAAAGCTTCCAGAACAAACCTCATTTTTCTATCCGCCAGGAAATCCATGCAGGTGCATTGGTCGACCTGCGCGGTAGGCTGTTGCCTGTGATCGAAAAGCAGACCGGAAAGAGGCTCACATATACTGACCTCATTGTCAAGATGGTTGCCCGGGCGCTGGATGAATATCCCCTGGTCAACGCACATTATACTCCGGACGCGATCCAGATGAACACGAAGGTGAACGTGGGGGTGGCGGTGGCTCTGGATGACGGACTCATTGTCCCGGTTGTTCACAATGCCAATCGCAAAGGACTTGCTGAGATAACATCTGAAATTCATGATCTATCAGAACGTGCGCGGGAGGGAAAACTCATTCCTGAAGAAATAAGTGGAGGAACATTCACCGTGAGCAATCTCGGTATGTTTGGCGTTGACGACTTCACCGCGGTCATCAACGCTCCCGAATCGGCTATCCTTGCCTGTGGAGCCATCAAGAAAAAACCGTACGTCAAAGATGATGCGGTTGTACCGGCATCAATGCTCACCCTGACTCTTTCAGCAGACCACCGCATAGTTGACGGATCAGTAGC
>PWXL01000211.1 GCA_003561145.1 Candidatus Atribacteria bacterium | reverse complement strand
CTCCTTTGTAAATGCAGTGAGTAGTGAGTCGTGGGGGAATACCCGTTCCCCTTTTTCATAATACGCTATTCAGGAAAGATTTCATGCACGGGTGCTATGAGCTTCCTTAAAAATCAGGCTTGGAAAAAGTACTGGTATAATAATAAGGAATTTTACAGAGGAGGACGAGGGATATGAGACGGTTGTGGGTGATTGTACTGTTGGCGATAGTATGTCTGGCGGGAGATACAGCATGGTCAATTGAACCGGAGAATGCTTTACCGGAAGCGCATTTATCTGCCGTGCTTACAGGTGAAGAAGCGATTCCACCTCAGTTCACTCCAGCCACTGGAAGGGTGCTGTTTTGGTTCAGCGACAACGGAGAAGAACTCAGGTACCGCCTTTTAGTGTATGATATTGATAATGTTCTCATGGCCCATCTCAAGCTGGGTGTGCCCGGGCGGGCGGGACCGGTGCTTGTATGGCTGTTTCCCGAGGTTCCTCCGCCTACTCCTTTGCGCTATCCAGGCCGTTTTTCCGGTGTATTGGCAGAAGACACTATTGGGCCCGAACGCCTGGTTGGACCGTTGCAAGGACAACCCCTATCCGCGTTGAGGGAAGAGATGTTCAAGGGAAGAACCTTCGTACAGGTGGATACAGTAAAACACCAGATAGGAGAATTAAGGGGCCAGGTCATTCCTCTTATTGAACCAGAATCTCCTTGGTGAGAGGGAAAGGAGGTGCATCGTGTCAGAAATAAGCGAGAAATTAGCGAAGTTGGGCCTATCGCTGCCGAGTGCAATTACTCCTTTCGGGGCGTATGTTCCGGCTGTACGGGTTGAGAAATATATTTTTACATCCGGCCAGCTTCCCTTTGAGGCAGAAGAACTTCGATTCCGGGGAAAAGTAGGTTCTGAACTCACTGTTGACCAAGGTTATGAGGCTGCGAAGCTATGTGCGCTCAATTGCCTGGCTGCCGTTAATTTCCTGGCAGGTGACCTGGAAAAGGTAGAAAAAATCGTACGCTTACAGGGGTATATTGCTTGTACGCCCGATTTCACTGAACATTCTAATGTGATAAACGGAGCATCTGACCTCTTGGTTGCGCTTTTTGGAGAAGACGGGAGGCATGCCCGTTCTGTAATAGGAGTATATACTCTTCCAATGAACGCGGCGGTGGAAGTGAAATTGGTAGCGACATTACGGCAGCGAATGTGAAAAGTAGATGGGATAGGTGGGCTTCAAGATATGATACGTTGATGTTCTCCCTTGAACGGCGGGTTCTTGCACCGTTACGGCGGGAGTATACATCTTTGGCAAGAGGGGATGTACTGGAAATCGGAGTCGGGACAGCTCCTACCTTACAGTATTACCCTCCGGATATTACATTAACCCTGGTGGACAAGAGTGCCCCTATGCTTGATGAAGCCCGGAAAAGAGCCTTAACCCTGGGGAGGGAAGCATCCTTCGTAAAAGCGGATCTTGTCACATTGCCTTTTCCATCTGAAAGTTTTGACATGGTTTTTTCCTTTGATGTTTTGTGTTCTCTTCGCTCTCCCCATGCTTCCCTGGAAGAGGTTGCACGGGTACTGCGGAAGAGAGGGAAGGTAATATTTATCGAACACGGAAGGATGGGGAAAATACATTATGACCTGTTTTTGGCTATAATGAGCATTTTTACCCGGCTAGTTTTCGGATCTTCTCTTTTTCGTGATCCCTTACAGCTTTTCAACGCATCCTCTCTCAGGGTTTACCATACCCGTTCTCTTCCCGCTTCTTATCGTTTAATTATGGCTGAGAAGCCCGTTGAAAGCGTAATTTCAGCAACTAAAAATATTTTGATAAGATGAAATGAGATCAGTGAAGGTCGCTATGAACATGACCGTGGTGAGTGATAATGGGCAACAATGGATCCAGACAAACATATATGGGCTATCGCTGGGCTTTGATCACGGGTGCTTCTTCAGGTATAGGGGAGGCTTTTGCGCGGGAACTCTCACGAAGAGGATTACACCAGGTACTGGTAGCGCGCTCAGAAGAAAAGCTGCAACGGCTCTCCGGGGAAATTGAGAAAGAAGGAGTGATGACACACCCGGTCGTTCTTGACCTTACCGAGAAGGACGCAAGCGAAAAAGTGGCTTTATGGTGTGAGAAGGAGGGGATTGAGCCGGACCTGCTGGTCAATAGCGCCGGGTTTGGTCTGTTCGGAGCGTTTGAGCGCTATACAGCGAGTGAATACGCGGAAATGGTGGAGCTCAATCTACGGTCTCTCACTGAATTATGCGCACGTTTTCTGCCCTCCATGTTGGAACGAGGGAGGGGCGGAGTGATCAACGTAGCTTCCCAGGCAGGATTGGTACCCGTTCCGTACTATGCGGTGTATGCAGCAACCAAGGCTTACGTTGTAAATTTTTCTTACGCTCTCTGGGCAGAATTCAGGAAGAGAGGGGTACGAGTTACCTGCCTGGCGCCGGGGCCTACCCGGACCGCTTTCCAAAAGAGGGCGGGCAGTAAACCCCATGGATATATGCAAAAACCAAATGAAGTTGTTCTACCCGCCTTACGCGCCCTTGAACGCAATCGCCCCCTGGTGGTTACCGGGAGCGGGCGTTGGGCAACATCACGCTTTCCTCTCCGGTTGCTACCCTCGACAATGGTGGTTTCTTATGTGGCCAGAATGTTTAAACCTGAAAAGTGATCGCCGTATATGATCGGAGAAACCCTCTTTTCTTCAATGAAAAAAGATTGAAAACCTTCACCATTCATAGGTGTTGCACCTTTTTGAAAGAGGAAGATATTTCCAGGGAAGGATGCACATAGGACAACTTTTTCAAGGCAGGGAAAACAAGGGAGTTCCAGCGACATCGTATAAACGGAATACCAATTCCTGCCCCTCTGTGGCCAGCAGCACTCGGGTCAGACCGGCCGAATCCACTATTTCAATTACCGCGTCTTCATTCCGCACAGTTACCGAAGCCCTTTCCATGCCTGCTGTATCATAGAGCCACACTCCCCCTTCTTCATGAAGCGTACCGATAAGCGCTCGTACCCGTCCTTCCCAGTCAACCAGGGTGAGTTTTTCAACTATGAGTTCTGTTCCTCCTCCCGCGCCTAAAAAAATGGTAACGGCGAGCAGGGACAGAGTAACAAACAGTGTAAGCCTCAATAAACGGTTCCTCCCGGACGCTTTCCGGTGTTCTCTTTCCAACCGGGAAACACGGTCGTACAGGGAAATGTGTTGATCGCGCATTGTTTTCTCCTTTCTGCAAAAACATATATTGTCGAAGTGTATCATATCAAACGTGAAAGATAACATATTCTTTCACTGCGTTTTCCTCATGTAACAATAGCCTTTGAGTTCTTATCAACGATATATATGGAAAAACGCACTATTACCGGAAAAGCTGATGTGCCTTTCCTTTCTTGTCCAGGCGTTGGAACTATGTTATATTGAACAACATTCCCCATATATCAGAGTCGATGGAGTACAGTATACCCAAGCATACATACCAAAAGGAAAAAGCGCACCAAATTTCAGTTGAACAAGGAGGGCACATAGATGGGAAAATCAGGCCGTTCCAACCCCGGTGCCGAGTCAGGCTCTGTCAATGTGAGCCGGGTACTTCAGTACTGGCGCTTTGGTGGTATTTACGTATCCTTGCTTCTCGTGGCCATAGGGCTTTCTTTTCTCTCACCACGCTTTCTCACCCGCCTGAATTTAGTTGAGTTATTAAATTACACTGCCATCATCGCCGTGGTGGCTCTGGGGCAGACTTTTGTCATTGCGGGGAGAGGAATCGACCTTTCTGTGGGGTCCGTAGTAGCTTTTTCGTCCTGCATTATGGCGTGGCTTTTCATCGACTTCGGCGTTCCTTCAATTTTGGCTGTTCTTATCGGTATCGGGCTGGCTACCGCTATCGGGAGCCTGCACGGCTACCTCATCGCACAACTCGGTGTTCCGGACCTCGTGGTAACGCTTGCGGGATTGGAAGCCTGGCGTGGATTGGTGTACCTCATTTTCGAGGAACGGGTATTGATGCGGTTTGATCCCTTTATGCGTTTTTTGGGAAACTATCGTTTCGGTGGATGGTTCCCTGCCGCCATATTGGGATTATTCGTGGTGTTGGCTATATATACTTTCACTCTTAACCGCACTACACTCGGCAGGTATATCCTGGCCATAGGAGGGAACCGCCGGGCAGCGGAATATGCAGGGATTAATTTCTTCAAATATAAAATACTCTCATACTCGCTCAGCGGTTTGAGCTGCGGGATTGCTTCCTGGATGTTGATCGGCCGTCTCAACGCCGTACAATCGAGTTTGGCCATAGGCTATGAACTGCATTCCATTGCCGCTGTAGTGATTGGAGGAACGTCGCTTTTCGGCGGTATCGCCATCATGCCGGGTACGGTCGGAGGAGCGTTGATGATATCACTTATACGCAACGGCCTCATTCTCGGAGGAATCAGTTTCTACTGGTACATGATTATCCTGGGGATACTGTTGGTGGCCTCGGTGGCATTACCCGCCTGGGAACGGAGAAAGGAGACCCGCTGATCATGACTGAAGTCAAACCGATCATTTCCATGCAGGGGATTACCAAACATTTTGGAGGTGTCACCGCCCTGGAAGACGTGGATTTCGACATATTGCCCGATGAGGTTCATGCCCTTGTGGGTGACAACGGAGCAGGCAAGTCCACCTTGATAAAAATCCTGTGTGGTGTGCACATGGCTGATGCAGGAAAGATTCTCGTGGACGGATCGCCCGTACACATAACAGGTCCCAGGGATGCCCGCAATTATGGTATCGAGGTTATTTACCAGGACCTTGCATTGGTGGATGAATTCAACGTGGTTGCCAATGTGTATCTTGGAAAGGAACTCACCTCTTCCATCGGGGAGCAGAACACGTCGATTTTAGATGAGCGCAGGATGCGGGAAGGGACAAAGTCAGTACTCGAGCGGGTAAAGATGTTCATTCCCGATATTCGGCAGAGAGTCTACTATCTATCCGGCGGGCAGAGGCAAGGTGTCGCCATCGGGAGAGCAGTCAACGCGACCCAGAAAATACGGGTGCTCATCATGGATGAACCCACCGCCGCATTGGGGGTGGAAGAAAAAGAAAAGGTACTGAATCTCATTCGGACCCTGATAGAGCAACACGTAGCCATCGTGGTGATAAGCCACAACCTGGAAGACGTATTTCAAGTGGCTGACCGCGTCACTGTGTTACGCAACGGCCGCAGGGTAACAACCGTTCCAGCCTCCCAGGTCAGCCGCCAGGACGTGGTAGGATATATAGTCGGTGCAGAGGCTGGTGCCTCGAGCGAGAAAGCTTGATGGGGCAGGAATAGGAAATAACCGGGAAAGGAGGGATG
>PWXL01000189.1 GCA_003561145.1 Candidatus Atribacteria bacterium | reverse complement strand
ATGCCATATCTCCCACTGTTATTCTCACCGAACTGGGGAAAAAAGCCTGGGCGGGAGAAGTGGGAGAAGCCGCCAAGAAAAGGATTCCCCTGCGCCGTTTTGGATACCCGGAAGAAGTTGCAGCGGTGGCTCTCTTTTTGGCCAGTGATGCCTCAAACCTCATGACGGGGGAAAATGTGGTTATCGACGGTGGCTATACCATTCAGTAAAAGATAAGCATTTAGATGGGAGGATTCCAATGCGATTGAAAGATAAAAAGGCTGTGGTGACAGGAGCCGGACAGGGGATAGGGAAAGCTATTGCCCTGGGTCTTGCACGTGAGGGTTGTGATGTGGTGGTGAACGATATTCTGGAGGATCTGGTCGAAGAGTGTGTACGTGAGATACAAGAAGAAACCGGCCGTAAAGCACTCCCTGCAGTGGGAGATGTGAGTCAGCGGGATACGGCGGTGAAGATCCGGGACCTTATGCAGCGTGAATTCGGACGTATCGATATCATGTTGAACAACGCGGGGATCATGATTTCCGGGTTGGTGGTCGACTACCGGGAAGAAGACTGGGACAAGATCTTTGCCGTGAACGCAAAAAGTGTTTTCCTTATGTGCAAAATACTCGGGAAGGTCATGGTGGAACAAAAGTACGGAAAAATCGTCAATGTATCTTCTATAGGTGCAAAAGACGGAGATAAAAATCAGGCAGCCTATGCGGCGACCAAGGCCGCGGTGCAGAATTTTAGCCGTTCCCTGTCCAAAGAAATGATTCTTCACAATGTTCATGTCAATTCAATCTGTCCCGGAATTGTTCAGACGGAGCTGGGAAAAGTTAACCTGGATACCGAGGAAAAACGTCAATTTTTTATCAACAAGGTACCTCGTGGCCGCTTGAGTGTCCCCGAAGATATGGTCGGACTCACGGTATTCCTCTGTAGTGACGAATCTGATTATGTGGTAGGACAGGCAATCAACGTGGATGGAGGGATTTTGTACTTTTAAAAAAGTCCAGAAGAGTATCTACCTCGGTATGCCAAGAGCACCGAAGAATGAAATGCAGTTTCAGTTTGAAGGTTAAGACACGTCTTACTTCTTACGTCTTACTTCTCACTGCATTGAGAGAGGAGGCTTGGTTGTGAAGAAATCATTCATACTGGGCATAGACCTTGGGACATCATCGCTGAAAGCCACTGTATTGGATGTGGAGACCGGTCAGATACAAGCTGAATCAGCTGATCTTTCCGTTTCTTATCCTGATTCTTTCAGCGCAGAACAGGATCCCCGTGATTGGTGGAACGCTTTCCTGGTCGCCATGCGAAGGGTGAAAACCCGCATTGGAGACCTTTCACAAATAAAGGGGATCGGTTTATCCGGCCAGATGCTCGGGTTGACCCTTCTTGATGACAGTGGAGAAGCGGTGCGGCCCTGCCTGATTTGGTGCGACCAGCGGAGTCACGCCGAGGTGGAGGAGCTGAAAGAAAATCCGGGAATTGAGGCTTTGTTACGGTATACATCCAATACGCCGCTCACCGGTTACTGGCTTCCCAAAATCATGTGGTTGCGCAAACACGAACCGGTAAGCCTCACAAAAACTCACAAAATTCTTCTTCCCAAGGACTACCTGCGTTTCAAGCTTACCGGTGAGTATATGAGTGAAGTTTCCGATGCCTCTCTCACACTGGTGTTCGATGTAGCAAAGAGAAGATGGTCGCAGGACATCATCAGTATATTCGACATTGACCCTGAGCTTTTACCGCATGTTGTTGAATCTACCGAAATCACTGGAACGGTGAGCGCACAGGTGGCGGAAGAGACAGGTTTGGTGCAAGGAACACCCGTTGTGGGTGGGGGTGGTGATCAATCTTCAGGAGGCATCGGGTTGGGAACGATCCGTGAGGGGCTTGTGTCCTGTGTACTGGGAACATCAGGCGTGGTCATGGCTCAGACCGATGAGGCCAAGCAAGATACTCTCAACCGTGGTCTCCACTCATGCTGCTATTCCATACCGAATACCTGGTTCTTAATGGGGTGTACCCTGGCAGCCGGGGGATCGTATCACTGGTTTCACGATGCGCTGGAAGAGATTAGGCCTGGTCTTACCTATGATCATCTGAACCAGCTGGCAGAAGACGCTCCAGCGGGAAGCGGAGGGCTTCTGTATCTCCCCTACCTCATCGGTGAGCGGACTCCGCATTCTGACCCCAATGCACGCGGGGTCTTTTTCGGTCTCAACTACCAGCACCGCACAGACCACATGGTGCGCGCCGTGCTCGAGGGGGTCGCTTTCAGCCAGAAAGAATCCGTAGAAATACTCAGGGGTTTCAATATCACAACCGAACAGATGATCCTGGCTGGTGGCGGAGCACGCAGTGCGCTGTGGTGTCAAATCATGGCAGATGTGGTGGGAATGGACGTGGCGACCACCAATATCGATGATCCAGCGTCAATCGGAGCGGGGATCATTGCCGCGGTCGGAACGAAAATGTTCTCGAGCTTTGAGGAAGCCTGTGGAAAATTTATCGCATTTGAAAGATCTTATCATCCCCAACGGGAAAACGTTGAGCGCTATGAAGTATTGTTTTCTCAGTACAGGCATTTGTATGATGTGTTGAAGGAGCCTTTTCGAAAGATTGCCAAGGTTCAAGACACGTGATAGGGCGGAGTTTATGGGTACCTTCTTGATGGGTGTTCTGCTGAATAACTCATTGGTTTATTCTCCACAATGAGTGGAAATAAGGAGGAGGGTGGTTTAGTGATGCGTTACAGACAATATGGAAATACTCAACTGAAGGTGTCTGAAATGTGTTTTGGGACGATGCGCTATGCTTCAAAAGAAGGAATACCTGATGACACAAGCAAGGCTGGAAAGCAAGCTTTGGAAGAGGCGATTGAGCAGGGGATTAATTTTATCCACTCCAGCTATGAATACGGTACCCGTTGGCTTACCGGTGATGTGCTCAAAAACCATCCCAAACGCCATGAATTTCACCATATCATAAAGGTGAACGTTCCGGACTGGGGAGAACCCCGTTTTGAGGAGCCAGCCTTTCGCAAACAAATAGAAGATGCCTTGCGGGAGCTCCACGCTGATCAAATAGCGGTCGTTCAGCATTTGCAGCGCGGAAAGCTTGACCGGGCTCTCGGTTACTGCCAGGAAGGAGAGCCGCAACGTATTAACGAGTTTCAACCGGTCCTTGATGATCTCCTGGCAGCATTTAGCAAGCTCCGGGAAGAAGGAAAGGTGCAATACCTTGCCACCTTTCCCTATACCGTCGGATATGCGCGCCGGGCGATCGAATCAGGTGCCTTCAGTGGAGTAGTGGCGTATTTCGACGTTCTGGAGACGGAAATGCTTGATCTCTTTCCGCTCATGAAAGAAAAAGGCATGGGCTTTATCGGCATACGTCCATTGGCAGCCGGACTCCTTTCAAACCGGAGGATTGACCGTTCAAGTTTACCGGAAGGTGACCGTTTTCGTGAGGAACAGTGGGACCGTTTTTATGACCAATTGAATGAATTTCGTAGCACACTTTCCGAAGAACCGGATTCCTGGAGCGAATTCGCTCTTCGTTTCGCACTGGCTGATCCCCTGATAACGAGCAACGTGGTGAGTATCAACAATACCGAACAATTACATACCGCGCTAAATGCCGTGAGTGGAACATATCCTGATGAGAAAATTCTCCAAGCAGCCCACAGGATCAATACATCATATAGAGAAAAGTTTGGGGTGAAAGCAAACGCCGCCGGAGTACCGATTTATTGATAAAAAACATATGACCATGCATATCAGCCCATCCCTCTTGGCTGTTGATACCATGCGCCTTGCCTCTACGGCGTGTTATCTTGAAAGGCTGGAAGCAGATTCCTTGCATCTTGACATTATGGACGGTCACTATGTAAAGAATTTCGCTTTCAGCCCCCAAGTACTTACAGATCTACATACTGTTGTTTCACTTCCTCTTCATGTGCATTTGGAAGTTGATAATCCGTTCGATTGCCTGGAATGGTTTTCTGCAGCGGATATGGTGGTTGTCCAGGAAGACACCTGTTCTGATGTATACCGCTTTGTTGAGGGGGCACGATTGATGGTTCTTCGTTGAGGTGTAGGGTTGAATTTCAATCGATCGGTAAAAAACATTGAGCCTTTTCTCGACTCTCTTGATCTTGTGGTGCCTTTAGCGGTTCAGCCCGGTTTTGGTGGACAGGTTTCAATTCTGTGGTGCTCGAAAAGGTTGCTGAACTGAGGGAAATACAAGGGGACAGAAAAGAAGGTTTTATGGTAGCGGTTGATGGTGGAATAACTCTCGAAAATGCAAGAGCAGTGAAAGCGGCGGGTATCAATTCCTTGATCATTGGTTCAGGGCTTTTACGGCTTGGAGAAAAGTATGCTTCAGAAGCTGTGATACGGAATAGGTGGAAAACGTTGAGCGAGATGACGAACAATACACAACCCGGGGTTATTCAATAACCCCGGGTTGTGAAAGATATTTATTTTACGGATTCAATAGAACAATCATTAGCCACAGAACTTGCACACAGAACTTGCATGGCAGTTGACATGAATTGTGTAGTGTTTTATCATTTCAACTAGAGTTTAGAGTCTCCTCCCCAAAGGGGAAGAAAAAATGCACATATTTTCAAGAAAACCCTTGACAAACAAATCAAGATGTGAAGCCGCGCTTAGCGGCCTCTTGAAAAAGAAATATTTTTTCAGGAGGCCAGATGATGGAACGACAACACATTTTGGAAACCTTCGGTACCTGGGTAACCTTCCTCTTTCAAGCGTTACCCAGGAAACTCCGTCCCAGCATGTTCGAGCTCTTGATCGGCTGTATCGTCTCCCGCTCCGGGCACCTGAGCGAAGCACTTTTGGCTGTCAGGATCCACCGTTTCTGGAACACCTACTACAAAGTGATCAAGAAAGGGATCTTCTCCTGGCTGGCTTTGGCTCGGCAGTGGATTTTCCTTCTCCTCAAAGTGCTTCAGCCACAGGAAATCCTCTTGGCCATCGACGATACCTGTGTGCTCCGCAGTTCCAGGAAGGCTCCCGCGGTGGCCTACCACCACAACCATGCCCACAAGCCCAACCGTCCCTCATACCTCTGGGGCCAGCTCTCGGTCTTTGTGGCCCTGATCTGTGTGACTCCCTACAAAACTGCTGCGGTTCCCCTCCTCCAGCGCCTGATTCCCAAACGGGGAAACCGCTCCAAGCTGCAGGCCGGCTTACTCCTTACCCGGCTTTTCACCCGCTGGGTGGGCGATACCCCTCCCGTGCGCCTGTTACTCGATGCCTGGTACATGAAAGGACCGCTCTTGCGAGGGGTACTGGCCTGTGGCATCTCGGTGATCGGCCAGGTACGCCGGGATACGGTGTGTTACGGT
>PWXL01000218.1 GCA_003561145.1 Candidatus Atribacteria bacterium | reverse complement strand
TTGTGAAGTCTATTGGGATAGCAAGCAGTGGTTTTGTAGATTATTCATCAGGGATATCCATTTCCTCTGCACACCGCCGTGATGTTGACAATTTGCCATTGCGTTCGTTTCTCGAGGAATCCTTTTCTCTTCCGGTATTGGTCGATGATGTGAGCCGAACCTGGGCAGTGGTGGAAAAAAATCTGGGAACCGCCAGGAAAGAGAAGGATTTTATTTTCCTTTTTCTGGATGAAGGGATAGGACTGTCCATGTGTATGGACTATACATTTTACCGCGGACCGATTGGAATATCCGGTGAGATAGGACACTTTGTGATCGATGAGGACGGCCCCCTCTGCGGCTGCGGAAATCGCGGTTGCCTGGAAGTATTAGCTTCCTGTAACGCCCTGATGCGTGATGCACAACAGTCCCTGCGCAACGGTGTACATTCATCCCTGCAGGGAAAGGATATCACTATAGAAAACCTTATTGTGGAGGCAGAGAGAGGAGATAAATTATGTTACCGGCTCCTTACCAGTGCGGGGGAACAAATCGGACTGGTCCTGGCACAGGTGATTAATCTCCTGGGTGTGTCAACCCTGATTCTCGGGGGGAGAATGCGGGTGGCAGGCCAGCTCTTGGAAGAGCCTATCAGGAGAATGGTGAAGACGCACTCTCTCTCGCTTTTGAGCAGGGATCTCACTATTCGGTCAGCTCGTTTTGGCAGTGAAGCGGGGGCATTGGGAGCCGCAATACTTTCCTTATTCGAATTGTTTTCCGAGAGGGGTTTACATAATGAATAATCCTGTGAACAAGCGAATAGGCGGGCCTGGTTCTTTCATGATCGGTGAAGAAGAAAAGCGGGAGCTTTTCAACATACACTTCACGGATGGGGAAATAGCCGAAATTGCCAAGCACATACAGGATTTTCTTGTAAAAAACAGCTGAGTTTTCGTACCTTTATGTCACGTTCTTTCCCTTCAGGTCCAGGAAAAGCCTGAGAAAACGGAAGGTGTGCCCTCCAAGCTTTACTGGAGGGCTTTCTTTTTCCTGGTGGAAGCCCAATTTTCGGTAGAATTTTTGTGCAGTCCGGTTTTCCATTTCTACGTCGAGTGTAATCCGCTCAAGCCCGCGCTTGTATGCCCGGTGAGAAACTTCTCGCAGTAGTACCTCACCCGTGCCTTGCCCCCGGAAGCGGGGAAGAACGACCAGGTGGCTCAAGTACCAGTCTGCTGGATGGAGAGGGGCAAAGGATCGGTTGAGTTGGAAACAGCGCACCACGAAAGCAGCAAAAGACATGCGCAAATGGCGGGCGATATGGTAACCGGTTATAAGCCACTCTCTACGCATGGTCTTGCCGTCATAACCCAGGGCAGCTCCCGCAAGCGTACCGCGGGCTTCCGCCACCAAAGCATGGTGGTAGCTATAAAGAGTATTGTCTTGCTGGGCCAGGTGACTGAGAAGCTGAATCGCATTTGTTCCGAACAGGCCGGTGAGAAAGGAGGGGGCGGAAAAAATGACCAGCCGTGCCAGTTCCTCGTGTTCAGACCGTTTCCCTTTTCGTATCCTTGGGACTGAACCGTATTCAGCATATGTGCTTCGTCTTTCAGGGTGAAGCGGTTGAATCCGGCCGGATTTTTCTTTATCATTATGAGTATGAGAACACATTTTCGCACCACCTACCGAAAATTCAAGTCTACTTTGGAGAATCATTTCTGGCGGATGTTCAACCCCATCATACCGTACATCCTGGGTCCGCGTCACTTTGAAAAACTCTACCAGAAGCGTAAGGATCCGTGGCATTACCAGACCAATCCATTTGAGACAGAGAAATATGAACGAACTCTCGCCACCTTGCCTGAGGGGGTAAAAAAAATACTGGAAGTTGGGGCGAGTGAAGGCGTGTTCACTGAAATGCTTCTCAAGAAGGGACTGCAGGTAACCGGAGTGGACGTCTCTTTAACAGCCATCGAGCGGGCCAGGGAAAGGTTGGCCCGTTACGAGGACCAAATTGTGCTTTTAGCGGCCGACATAACAAAAAACGACGTGGAAGGGACCTTTGACCTGGTGCTGGCTGCTGAAGTACTGTACTACCTGGGGGGCAGGGACAGGCTTCTCCATTTACGTGATACATTCCGGGAAGCACTGAGGGAGGATGGCTACCTGTTACTCGTACATTTTTACCCCAACGGCAAGATAATTCATGACCTCTTTCAAGAGGATGGAGCATTCACACTGGTGAGTGAGCGGATTTTTCCTCACCCTGAAAGGGATTACTTGATTACTCTCCTGCTAAAAACACCAGGCTCCAGGGCAGGCGATCAACCATAATATCTCTTGGAAGCAATGACTCAGCGGACAAGAGAAGAGACTGAGGCATCTTTTCTTCGTCGAGCGGTACACGAATCCCCATCGTTCTTCCCGAGGCGAGAATCTGAGGAAGAGCTCTCTCGGGATTTCCTCTTTCCCGTATGATTCGGCTGCGGTCCAATACGCGGTATGTTTCCCGCAACACCGTTTTTCCTTCCCGATAGCCCACCAGTGAAAAACGGTAACGTATCGGAATGGGGATACCGCCATCGAGTTGCAGGATGAGTTCCAGATCATTGCCATCCCTGTATAGGGTAATATTCTGGATATCCCCTCCCCTCACCACAACGGGAAGAGGAGCTTCACGCCGGGCATCGGGAATGACAATGGAGCTCTCGGGGGGGAGAACATAGGGGCGATCGCGCATGAAAACTTCGTTTCTCCTGGCAAAAGCGAGGAGAAACTCCCGTAAGGCTGTTTGGCTTTGATAGCTCTCCAGGGCTTCTTTTTTCAGTGCTACTTCATCGGGGGTGAGCTCGACACTGGTCCACGGTCTCACTCCCAAGAGGTTCCTGGGTGGTGTCATACGCGAGCGGGGAGCATAGCCCCATTGGGGAGGCCAGCGTAAGCGTCCGTAATGGACGAGATACAGGTATACCGTGACATCTGCCACCCATTCGGCTCCTCTGCCCCGCATGATTTCCATGGCTTCCCGGACGAAGGCATAGGTCGCATGATGGTCAGGGTGCAGGTCGTAGGGGCTGGGGAGATACATGGTCCCCGGTTGGAAGGCGTCCATGATACGCATGAGATCATCGAGTACCTGTCCTGCGCAAAAGAGAGCACCTGAGGTGTAACTTGTAAGATAAGGAGTGCTGTCACTTTGGATATAAGGGGAGTGATAGGGGTATTCACAATCCTGGTGGTACTTCCATATCGAGTCAATTCCTTTATCCGGGTATCCGAGAAAAATGATGTTTTCCTTGGCGAGCCCGAGTGTTTCCAGTGCCTGTATTGATTCACTCTGGCGCAGGTACCCCAGGGCGACACCCCTGGGGAAGCTGTTTTCTTCGATACCTCCTTCGTATTCCATACCGAAACCATCTCCGGAAGTGATGAAAACCACTTTCACGGATTTATCCGCTTGTACTGCCTGCTGGATAACACCACCAGCCGCCATTACTTCATCATCACAGTGGGGCGCGATGATCAATATGCCGTCCGAACCGTCAAAATAAGGCTCTAAATATTCGGTATAGACACGTGAATATAAGCCGAAAAAAGGATAGTGTACATACCCGAAGGGGAGAAATTTGAGTAAGAAAAAGAAACCGACTATCAAGCCTATTAGAAGCAGCGTGTACCGGCCGATCTTTTTCATTTTTTTTCCGTTTATTCTCATACTGTCTTTTGCACCTTTTTCTGCCGCTCTTTCCATGTTTTATGCCATCAACATGCAGTCAAGCGATAAGTAAGTATACTATCTATAGTGAAATATTATAGTTCCGCTATCGCGGGTTATGCTTTTTTCCGCTGTGTTTTTACATGCATTGCCGTTCACCTTTTGTGTCTCGCTTGTGACCAGCAAGCGGGCAATGTTATCCTGCTGATTTTTCCTGATTCCCGAAAGACGGTTTCCAAGTTTTATGGGACTGCGTTTACGTGTGCCGGCTATATCCTTTTTCACCTACATATCCCCGCTCCCCCGGGTTGACCCGGGATATATTCACTTTCTTCTGTTTCGGATATTGTACTGCTCATGCCGCCATCGTCGCAAGCGGTTGTTGTCCCGCAAGGGCTCCTCTTTTGGTAAGATATGAAAGAGTGGTATCACGGCATTTAGAGAGGAGGAAATACACCATGGCGCAGTTATCGAAGCACTTTCAACTTGGCCGGTATACACGCAAGGTAGAGGAAGCAGTTGCACAAGCAACTCGTAATAACCTGGTGGAAAGAATATGGAAGGGTGATTACACTCTGTGGGGTTCATATCCGCAGGAAATCACCAACCGTTTGGGGTGGCTCACCTCGCACCAATCAATGGTTTCACAGCTTAAGGACTTGGAATCTTTCCGTGAAGAGGTTATGGAGGAAGGTATACAGCATGTAGTCCTTCTGGGTATGGGAGGTTCGAGCCTTGCACCGGAACTCTTTCAGCGTACCTTCGGGAAACAGGAGGGATGCTGTGATCTTACCGTTCTTGACAGTACAGATCCTTGGCGGGTGGCACAGGTAGCTGCACAGGCTGACAGTGTGCCGACCCTTTTTATCGTCTCCACGAAATCAGGAGGCACGGTTGAGACATTGTCCTTTTTCAAATTCTTTTTTTCCCGCCTGCAATCGGAAAGAGGAAAGGAAGGAGCGGGGAAGTATTTTACAGCCATAACCGACCCTGCAAGCTCGCTTGAAGAACTATCCCGGCAGTATTGTTTCCGTGAAACTTTTCTCAATGACCCGAATATCGGCGGGCGCTACTCGGTTTTTTCTCACTTCGGACTGGTTCCCGCTATGCTGCTGGGTGTAGATGTATCCCGTCTTCTCGAAGGTGCCGGAGAAGCAGCACGTGCTTTTCAGAAGGGCGAAGGAGATGCCCTGGCACTGGGCGTGGCTGTATCTTTGCTCGCGAAAGAGGGAAAAGACAAGCTGACGTTTCTCGTTGATCCTTCGTGTTCGGGTTTCGGAGATTGGGTGGAGCAGCTCATAGCCGAGAGTACCGGGAAAAATGGAACCGGGATTCTTCCGGTTGTCGGAGAAGGTGCAGCGTCCCCCGAAAGCTATGGCTCCGATAGAGTTTTCGTGTGTATAGCGGTGGGAGATGATACGGCTATGCGGGAGGCGGTACTCCCTCTCATACAGGCTTCCCACCCGGTGGTATTCCGGCCCCTGCAAGATCCTTATGAACTGGGCAGGGAATTATTCGATTGGATGGCCGCAACAGCTGTTGCGGGGCATTTTTTAGGCATCAATCCCTTTGATCAGCCCGATGTGGAAGCGGCCAAGAAGTCGGCCCGCCGGATGACACAACAGTACCTGGAGACAGGAAGTTTCCCTGAAGAGCAGCCTGTTCTCTCAGATGGAACTGTCGAGGTATATGCTGAT
>PWXL01000087.1 GCA_003561145.1 Candidatus Atribacteria bacterium | reverse complement strand
GAACGGAATTTGCGAGGGCGGAGTGTCTTCCAGAACACTTTCTTTGGCTCTCTAATGCTTGAGCTTACTGATGTCACGGCTGATGCCTATTAATCCTATAACATCACCACTTGAATTGTGAAACGGGGCTTTGATTACATGGTACAGGCGGTTTTGCCCATTTGGGAAAGTAAGCGTTTCTTCGTTCATAAATATTCGATCATGTTCAAATACCAATTTATCTCTATTGGTAAAAAATTTTGCTTTTTCCTGTGAATGTATGTCAAAGTCCGACCGGCCAATAATCTTGTCCTTTGTCAAGCCGGTAAATTTACAGAATGCTTCGTTACAACCCATATAGACACTGTGCACATCTTTGAAAAATACCAGATCCGGTGTGGCATCGATTATTGTCTGTAAAAGAATGTACGCTTCTTCGAGGTCTTTCCGATACTTACGCTTCTTTGCTTCATAATATTGGATTTGGCTGTTTCTATATGTCGTGGGACTGGATCCAAGGTATTTTTTAAAAGTACGACAGAAATGGGGTGGATTATTAAAATTCAGGGCTTCGGCTATCTCGTATACCGGAGAATTTGTTTCTATGAGCATGTTTGCCGCAGCGTCAATTTTAAGACGCATGCAGTATTTCATGGGAGGTACACCCTGATGCATTTTGAAAATACGAATGAAATGATGCACCGATATATTCAGTTGTTCACATATTTGCTCGAGAGTTGTCCTGTCGTTAATTTTTGCGTGCATCACGTCGATGGCTTTTTCTATATATTCCAGGGACTGAGCTGTGGCCGTGTATTCCTGTTTTTCTCCAGGAAGCATATAGAGTAAGCTTATTACCTGGTATTTGCATGATTCCATGAGATACGGAGAACCTGAGAGGAAATTATGATATATTTCATGAAAAAAACCTCTTTTATGCTGCTGCAGGTAGTAAGTACGCTTCTTTTTGATTGTGTTGACCATGAGGTCACTGAGGTCCTTATCATCCGGGGCCAGTTGAAATGAGACGATATAATATGTAAATGATATATCGTATTTTGAAAGTATAAAAGAGTAACTGTCTGTGGGAAACGTAACAAATAATGAGTTGTGCCTGAGCGGGAACTTGTTTTTATTAATGCGTAAAACCCCATCACCCTCTATTATGTAATGAATGGTATATTCATCAACAGTTTGGATTTTTGGCTCCTCTAAGTTGTATATTAAACTTTTAACCTTTGGAATATAGCGGTACTCACAGTTTGTGACCAGCATATTTAACCCACCATTCAATTGGGGTACAGTAATTTATATAGTCCTCCCAGCAAAAATGTTCTACCGTCATCACTGACTCATGAAGTATATTATCTATCATGATACAGCAATATCAAAAACGTGCAATTATGCCATAGTATTGTATATTACTAATGCGCTTATCAGATATATAATAATAAAAGGGGAATCACTGTACTAGGTAACTAGTATCATAATATTTTTGGGGGTGTCGTTTTATGAGTAAGCATAGGTTAGGAATGACATTGGTAATATCGGTATTGGTTGTTATGATGGCCTTTGTATCGGTTTGGGCAGCAGAAGAAGGCGAACCTTTACGTATCGGAGTTCTTGCGCCCTTGAGCGGAGCATTTGCCGGATTGGGAGAGGACGGAGTGACCGGAGTTCAAATAGCATTGGATGAAGTGAACTATACCATCGCTGGACGTCCAGTTGAATTATTTATTGAGGACACACAAATAACAGCGGACGTTGCCATAGAAAAAGCCCGTGCTCTTGTATTCCGGGATGATGTCCACGTTGTTGTTGGTCCTCTGAGCGGTGGCACCACTGCTGCGGTGAAAAGAGCGGCTTTTGAGTGGCCGGACGTGACTTTTCTGGTCAAAGGCGCCTCGAATGAGGTAACAATGGGAGAAATCGCACCGAATGTCTACAGAATCTCATTTGCGGCAGGACAGCCAATGTATGCCTTGGCTGAGTGGGCCATTGAAAACGGAATTACGAGAGTGGCTACAATCGGTGAAGACTATGCGTTTCCCTGGGATCAAGTAGGCGGATTCGCAAAAGTTTTTGGTCAACTCGGGGGTGTTATTCCTCAGGCATACTGGACACCGATAGGCACGGCAGATTATAGCTCTATCATTATTGACATCGATCCAGACGATGTAGATGCAGTCCTTATAACCTTTGGAGGGACTGACGCCATTAACTTGGTCCAACAGATGGATGAGTTTGGTCTTCTCGATAGAATTGAGATTCTGGGTGGATCCTCCTTTATGGATGCTACCGTTCTCGCCGAAGTGGGCCACCTCCTCGAAGGAGTGGTGAGTGGTTCGCTTTATTCTGGAGATATCGATACCGATGTCTTCAAAGAATTTGACGGTGAGTTCAGGAATCGAACTGGGCGCCCGTCATCACTCTTCGCAGAAAACTACTACTCTGGAACACAGTGGGCGATCAAAGCAACTGAAGCAGTCGACGGTAATATTGAAGATCAGGAAGCCTGGAGAGCTGCATTCGAAACCATCGAACTAGAAGCTCCACGAGGTAATATTCGCATGGATGATTATCATAATGTTGTAGGTCCTATGTATCTTAATCGTGTTGAATTGATCGATGGCGAATGGCGAAACTCGATCTTTGAGGTTATACCTGATGTAGAGCAATTTTGGACATTCAGTGAAGAGGAGTGGCTCGAGGTATTGCCGTTTGGTAGAGAAACACCTACCCAATTAGCACCAGAAAGGTAAATATTATTCTGTGGCAAACGCATTGGTGCTCAAGAAGGTTTCAAAACGTTTTGGTGGTTTGACGGCCGTGCGGGATGTCAACATTGACATCCCGCACGGAGAACGCCGTGCTTTGATCGGTCCAAACGGCGCCGGTAAAACAACGCTTTTCAATCTCATTGCCGGTGATTTACCGGTGAGTACTGGACGTATTTTTGTATTTGATCAAGAGGTAACAAATATGCCGCCTCACCAGCGGGTCAAGTTGGGCCTCAGGCGGACTTATCAGACATCAGCATTGTTTAACAAGCTTACTGTATCTCAAAATCTTTATCTTGGTGTACTCGGCCCCGGGGGTGGTAAAAAACATTTTGATATCTTTAATATTGCCGAAAGTGATATATCGCGGATGGACCTGGTCTATGAGGTTGCAGATTCGGTCGGCTTGAGTGAGCAGCTCAGTGTAAAAACAAGTGATTTGGGACATGGCCAGAGGCGACAATTAGAAGTTGGTTTGGCTTTAGCTTGGAACCCTCGATTGATTATGCTTGATGAACCAGCGGCTGGTCTTTCTGCAGAAGAGCGCGGAGTGGTGGTTAGCTTGATAAATAAGCTTGAACGAAGTGTGAGTGTACTTCTGATTGAACATGACATGGAAGTTGCATTAAGCATTGGCGAAAGAGTAACCGTACTGCATGAAGGCAGTATAATTGCAGAAGGGACACCATCTGAGATTAGTTCAAATTCTCTTGTCCAGCAAGTATACCTGGGAGGTCATTTGCACGTATGAGTACAAAGCCACTACTCACAGTAGAGGAAGTACATTCATATTATGGTACAAGCCATATCCTCCACGGGGTTTCCATTACTTTGCAATCTGGAGTGGCCGTTATCCTGGGTCGCAATGGTATGGGCAAGACTACGCTGGTAAAAACAATCATGGGACTTGTTCCTGCCAGATCTGGAAAAATACTTTTGAATGGCGAGGACGTTACACACTTCAAACCATATCAGTTAGCTTTGTGTGGTGTCGGTTATGTTCCCCAAGGACGTGCATTATTCCGATCTTTAACAGTTGAGGAACATTTTCAGTTGGCAACGCGGGGTGGAAATGGAAGGAAGTGGGAAGCCGAACAAGTGTACGAACTTTTTCCCCGGCTTCGTGAACGGGCAAAGCAAAGTGCGATGTCTCTTTCAGGTGGAGAACAGCAAATGCTGGCTATCGGACGAGCATTGGTCACCAATCCTCGTTTGCTTATTATGGACGAACCATCGGAGGGTTTGGCACCTGTTATCCTTGATCATCTTATTGAAACTTTTCAATCTCTTGCTCAAATGGGAATGAGTATATTTTTGGTTGAACAAAACCTGAGGACTGCTACAACCTTGGCTCAAAAAGATTTGTACATCATGGTTTCCGGTACAATTGTCGCGAAAGTTGAAGCTGAAACACTCTTACATGATCAGTCAGCCCGTGAAAAATACCTTGGTGTGAAGGCAGCGGAAACATGACCGGTACTTGCACAGTTTCCCTGTGATCATCGGCTTCTACATGTTAAATATAAATTCCAAAATCAAATTGCATAATTGGACTGAATACAAGCAAAGGATTGAACGAGAAATATGCCTGATTTGAGCAGAATCTTGTTTCAAATACTGAATGGATTAACCTTCGCGGGACTTTTATTTGTGATAGCCAGTGGATTCAGCCTGATGTTCGGTTTGATGCGGGTGGTGAACTTGGCTCATGGCGCTTTTTATATTCTTGGTGCCTACATCGCCTGGACAATTCAAGCCCAGGGCGGCGGTTGGGTAATGGCAGTTCTTATGGCTTCCCTGGGGGTAGGTATACTGGCTTTATTGGCTTTTTTCCTTATTCAGCGGGTTGAAGGAGATATGCCCCAAACCTTGCTTACCCTTGGTCTTGGGATAGGTGTTGCAGACGTGTGTCTTCTGATATGGGGCGGCCTCCCCAAAACAATAGCCGCGCCTTCTCAAATTCGTGTCCCCGTGACAATTGCTGGTTTTACTTATCCTGGTTATAGATATTTTGTGCTTATTGCTGCTATTTTTATTGGTTTTTTACTCTGGTATGTATTTCAGCGAACCCAATTGGGACGGATAATTCGTGCCGGAGTAGATAACCGGGCCATAGTAGCAACGCTCGGGATTAATATTGACCGGTTGTTTATAAAAGTATTTTTCCTGGGTGGTATCCTTACTGGTCTGGCGGGTGCTATTGGTGGCTCATATCTTGCGGTTGGTCCCGGAATGGATTTCGCCATGCTGACTTTTGCCCTGGCGGTTGTCATTATTGGGGGCATGGGAAGTATTACCGGTTCAGCCGTTGGTGCTTTGATTGTTGGATTGGTGGACAGTTTTGGTCGAAGTTATTTCAGTGAGTTAGCAATTTTCTTGCTGAGTTTGACAATCATTGCGGTAATCATGGTACGCCCTCAGGGGCTTTTTGGGAGAGTCGAAGAGTGAAAAATATACAAAATTTGTATTATGTCGGTATCATTCTGTTAGCCATTGTGGCCATAACTCTCCCGTTTTGGGCACCGGTTTTTACGGTCCATTTAACAGTCAGGGGGATGTATCTTGGAATCGTTGCAATGAGCTTTATCCTTCTGGCGGGGTATGGTGATATGATATCCCTTGCGCAGATGTCCTTTACGGCAATGGCCGGGTATGTAATTGGTATTGGTGTAGCGCGATATGGGATGGGCCATGGCCTTCT
>PWXL01000093.1 GCA_003561145.1 Candidatus Atribacteria bacterium | reverse complement strand
TTTCCAGGTGGTCAAAATAATGCACCAGGAAATAAGCAAAACAGATACCACCGGCCATGCTGCCCAGAGCCTCGGAGATGTACAGTCGACTCACCTGCAGGGGGGCTTTGCCCTTTTCAGCGGATAAAATATAACCAGCAAAGGGAAACTGGAAACCATGTAACAGACAAAGCGGCGTGAGAACAATGACACAGGCCAAGAAAATGGATGCCAGACCTGCAATTTCTCCCGGTCTCACACCGATTATAATATTGACCCAACGGCTCAAAAGAAGTTGAAAAAATAGAATAAAGGCATGGAGAATGACCGTAAAAACGAAAGTTGATGGTTGAGGAGAAAACTTTGGGGCTAATTTTCCCAGAACCCAGCTCCCCACGGAGATCATTAATAACCAAAAAGCCAATATAACGCCCAGGGAAAGCTCGTTACCCTGAAAGTTAACCAATAACTCCCTGATGAGCAGGATTTGCCCTATGGTCTCACCAAAGCCTACTGCCAGAAATACAAATAAAAAGGACAAGGTCAATCCCTTTTCTACGGTAATGAACCTATGGCCTCTTGCTATCTTTTAGTAGCTCTCCTAAGCACCGAAAAGACATATTGAAGAGTAAATTTCTCTGTAAAGACTCCTAAATCCTGGGTTTCTTCCTCTGCTCTGTCACTAATCGCTCTCAAGTGGTTCGTTTTTACCTTCCAGGTCGGAAATTTCACTGTCGATATAGGAACGCATAGCCTTGAGAACTTCCACCCTGGCTTTTTTTAGGTGCCGGCGGCTTTCCTCGTGAAGCAAGGGCCCCATTACCTTATTGAGGGGTGTAAAAATCACATCTTCAAAGAAATCACGCATTCTCTCTCTTTCTTTTTCCATGGAAACATCACCTCTCAGCCTATTTTTCCAGATGCCGTGAAAGGATGCCTTGGGCGTCCCGCTCGTTTTTCACAGAATCAAAGTCAACCACAAAAGCTCCTCTCGACTCCATTTGAGCCATCAATCTCCGGAGAGCCTTGTCCGTGCTGAAAAGAGAAGGGCGGACATAGGCCACTGTTTTTTTTCCTTCCAGGCCGCTTGCTCCGGATAGGAAATGAGTGATCTCTCTTGAAATCCGGCCTCCGAATATGCTTTCTACCTGAGAACCGATGAATATAAGATCAAAGGGTCGGAAACTCAGGGGAGAGGACATGTTCTCTACTTCTATTTCCTTCACAGAATGTCCACCTTTTTCAAATTGTTCAATGAGGAATCGGGTTATCTTGACAAAGCCCTTGTCTTTTATGGAATATACGAAAGCTATCCTCAAAAAGCAGATCCCCCCTTTCCCGCCGGAACCGGCGAACATATACAATTGTACCGTATTTTGCTCTTATTATACACCAAAATCGCCCATTCATGACTCTCAGACTCATCTACCAGGTGAAGCCCGGCTTTTTGAGCCAGCCTGTGTATGTTCCGCCCTTCAGCAGGTGAGATACCGGAAAGAAGCAATATTCCTCCCTCACGCACACAACGTGTCAGCGTGTATAAGGCACACCGGTGAAATTCATACCCTATATTCGCTGCTACCATATCGTATGTTCCTTTGATAACATCAGGTGTTCCCAGGATCAGTTCCACTCTTTCTTCAGCTATATTGTTCAAAAAGAGGTTGCGTTGTACTTCAGCGATACTCAGGGGATCCCGGTCGAGGCCGCACACTTTTCCTGCTCCCAGCTTACATGCAAGAATAGCCAGTACCCCGGAACCCGTCCCAACATCAAGAACATCCATCCCTGGTTGCAGGTAACGTTCCATCATTGCCAGGCATAACATGGTCGTGGGATGATCACCGGTCCCAAATGCATAGGCTGGATATATAACTATCTCCACTGAACCGGTAAGCGGTTTCATCCAGGGTGGGCGTACGGAGATGTTTTTACCTGCCTGTACCATATGGAAGGTCTCTCTCCATTTTTCGGCCCACTGTTCGTCTTTTTCTTCTCCTGGAACAAGAAATTCTACAAAATCGGGTTTCGATAGAGTTACAGGAAGGTCGAGATATACCTTCCAGGTACGTTCGGCAATCTGCCACACACCCCGCACAGGCAAAAACGAAAGCCATTCCCAGAACTTTTCTTCATTTTCAAGGTGCCTCACAACCACAGTGAGACAGGGCCATTGCCTAACCACCGGAATGTTTCCGGCGGGCGACGATGAGCAATCCTGATGCAACCCGTGAACCTATCCCTTGTACTTCAAACCGTGAATCGTACTGACGGCTTAATTCTAAAAATTCTTCTGTAAGTTGCTGATTTTTCAGAATGCGGCGCAAAGCACGGGGAGGCACGAGCCGGGCCAACGTACCTGTAGCTGATACGCGTTTTATCTCAAATCCCCGTTCCATGATCGCATCGGCTATTTCTTCCGGTGTGAAGGCATGCAATGGAGGAAAAATAAATCGGCTGAAGAAGGGAATTCGGTTCTCGAATTTTTCAAGCAGCCCCGGGTGATCCCAGTTTCCCGTTTTCAAGAAAGTCCGGGCTATTTGCAAAGAGCGGTTCCACCGCATTTCCATGCCAATGGCTACCGGTAACTGGCCTGACCGGTTCACTACTGAAAACAGAAGCACTTCACTGGTTACGCGGGCCAATTCAGACAGTGCCCTTCCGTGTTCAGGATAGGCATAGGAAACCGGTGCATCTAAAGCCAATGAGAGCTGAAAAGAGCGGTCGGGAAAACGTGACAGGTTCTGCACTTTCCCGGATACAAAATCAATACCACTCAATCCTTCGCGGCGGGCTTCATGTTTTGCTGCTTCCAGCATCCGGGAAGAGAATTCAAGATGGGTGACATGAAAGCCTCGACGGGCCAGGGGTAGGGAGTACCTTCCATATCCCGCACCGACATCGAGGATAGAAATACCGCTCTGCAGGAAAGGCTCAATCTCCATCCATGTCAATAGTGTATGAACAGTTTTTTCAGGGTCTCGATCACGGCGTTTTTCTCTTCCCACCGCTGCATCCCAGTACCGCCGGTGGAGGTGTTCACGATCCACGTATACTTCCCTCTTTCTCATACCAGCCATTGCTCAAAAAATTACTTCACCAGCTCAAAAAACCTGTCCAGCTCCATAGGCCCCAGGTCTCCATCAGTTCGTTCCCGAACCGCCACCATATTCCTCTCTACCTCGTTGTCTCCAATCACTAAAATATAAGGAACCTTTTCCATCTGGGCTTTCCTTATTTTTGCTCCCAGGGTGGCTTTCTCCTGGTTGAGTTCAGCGCGCATATCCTTTTCAACCAGCAGTTGTTGAACGGTGCCGGCATACGGAAGATGCCTGTCAGCTATCGGCAAGACCTGTACCTGTACAGGAGCAAGCCAGGTTGGAAATGCACCCCCGTAATGTTCTATAAGGATCCCCAAAAAACGTTCTATGCTTCCCAGTACTGTCCGGTGAATCATGACCGGACGGTGGCGAGCGCCATCTTCCGCTACATAGGTAAGATCAAACTTATCCGGCATGGAAAAATCAAGTTGTATAGTCCCACATTGCCAGCGGCGCCCCAGGCTGTCTTTCAGGTGAAAGTCAATTTTTGGACCGTAAAACGCGCCGTCACCTTCGTTTAACTTGTACGATTTGTCAACTTCGCAGAGAGCATTTGAAAGAGATGTGGTTGCCGTTTCCCACATTTCATCAGTTCCCATAGAGTTTTCAGGCCTGGTGGAAAGTTCAATATCATAGTCAAAACCGAACAGCCGGTAAAAATAATCAGCCAGCTCCATTACCGCGATTATCTCGTTTGTGATTTGGTGCGGCTCCATGTAAATATGCGCGTCATCCTGGGTAAAACAGCGCACCCGCATCAAACCATGTAAGACTCCGGAGAGCTCATGCCGGTGGACCAACCCCAGCTCGGCCAAGCGCAAGGGGAACTCACGGTAGCTGTGCAGGCGGCTCTGGTATACCAATATCCCGCCGGGACAGTTCATCGGCTTGATGGCAAATTCCCTCTCTTCAACCTGGGAAAAATACATGTTTTCCCGGTAATGGTCCCAGTGCCCCGAGCGCTCCCACAAGGAACGATCGAGCATGATAGGGGTCTGGATTTCCTGGTATCCACTTTTTCTATGTTCCTTACGCCATTTCTCCAAGAGGGTATTGATAACCGTCATTCCCTTCGGATGGAAAAAGGGAAAGCCCGGTCCCTCCTCCTGCAAGCTGAATAAATCGAGTTCGCGACCCAGTTTTCGATGATCACGCCGCTTGGCTTCTTCCAGAAAGTGAAGATACTCCTCGAGCTGCTCTTTCGTTTCGAAAGATATTCCATAAATGCGTTGGAGCATGGGATTACGTTCATCACCCCGCCAGTATGCCCCTGAAACACTCAAAAGTTTGAATGCATTGATTCTGCCGGTAGAGGACAGGTGCGGCCCCCTGCACAGGTCAACAAATTCTCCTTGTCGGTACAGACTCACTGTTGGTTCTGAAAGCTCCTCCAAGAGCTCTACCTTGTATGATTCACCCCGTTCTCTAAAATATTCCACGGCTTTTTCCCTGGGAAGCTCTTCGCGCTCTATGGGAAGGTTATCACGCACAATCTTCTTCATTGTTTTTTCTATTCTCTTTAAGTCCTCTTCGGTGAAGGGATGCGGGGTATCGAAGTCGTAGTAAAAACCCTCTTGTATCGGCGGACCGATAGTGTATTTCGCTTCGGGGAAAAGCCGTTTCACCGCTTGCGCTAAAAGATGGGATGTACTGTGCCAGTATACGTCTTTGCCTTCTCTGTCATCAAAAACAACATATTTCTTTACTTTTTCCCCTTTACGGTTGAGATCAACCAATCTTCCGTCTTCGGTAACGGCTGCTATAGGCTGCTTCTCCCCCATGATGTGTTCCTCCCTTCTCAATTCTTTGAGTCGTGCGTCGTAGTCGTGAATCGGGTGTTTTTCGCGTCTCCCATGATACCATATAGCTGTTTATATAAAAAAAGCCGGCCCTCATGAGCCGGCAAAAACCCTGGTGGGCGACACAGGACTCGAACCTGTGGCCTCTTCCGCGTCAAGGAAGCGTTCTTCCTCTGAACTAGCCGCCCACACTCTTGTAATATTGGAGGCGGCACCCGGACTCGAACCGGGGATAAAGGATTTGCAATCCTCTGCCTTAGCCGCTTGGCCATGCCGCCAACATATGGAGCGGAAGACGGGACTTGAACCCGCGACCCTCACCTTGGCAAGGTGACGCTCTACCACTGAGCTACTTCCGCAGAAAATGGTGCCGAGACCCAGAGTCGAACTGGGGACGCATGGATTTTCAGTCCATCGCTCTACCACCTGAGCTATCTCGGCATGATTTGGCGGGGTCGACGGGATTTGAACCCGCGATCTCCAACGTGACAGGCTGGCGTGTTTGACCAGGCTACACCACGACCCCGCATATAGGTTCCCTTCAAGTATGTACCATTGTAATGGTATCCTGGCGTTTTGGCAAGAGTCC
>PWXL01000149.1 GCA_003561145.1 Candidatus Atribacteria bacterium | reverse complement strand
TGTTTTCTCATTGCGAACACCACCGCGAGTGGAGTGTGGCAAGCTATGCTTTTTGCGTACACACAAGCACAGACTGCCGCGTCGCTTCGCTCCTCGCAGTGACGGACTAAAAAAATTCTGAATTCTGAATTCTGATTTACATCTTCGATGCCGCAACTTAAGTTGCTGGGCGGCTCCTTTATAAAGTCCGGGGTAGAGTTATGTTTCCCCGGGAGTACTCCTCGGTGGGAGAAAAGCTGTATTTCATATGCATAACTTACCCTTCTCTTCTTTTCATAATTTTTCTGGCTTTTGCATTTCCTCGGCCTGTTGTTATGTAAACACGGTAAAAATTTGGGGAAACACCCCGGCTGTTTGTGAGAAAGAGCGATACAATTGGTTACCACGTTGATATATTCATTGTATGAGAAAATGATTGAGATTGTAAGGCCCCGGCAGCCAATTGACATAATTACCGTAAGCTTGTAAGTCGGAAAATGCAGTACAATAGATTCAATTGTTCCCGAAAGGGGGAGGAGAATGTTTCGTATCTTGGCTGTGAATCCCGGTTCCACATCCACAAAAATTGCCCTGTTTGAAGATGATACACTCATTATACGGCAGGTGGTGGAACACTCTCACCATGAGATAGCCCGTCTTGTAACAGTTGCGGCACAGGAAGAAATGCGCAGGAAAGCAATACTTGACTTTCTCAAGGAAGCCAAAGTGGAAACCTCGAGCCTTTCCGCTTTGGCAGCCCGGGGAGGGATCCTCAAGCCGATCCCGGGTGGCGTATATCTTACAGATGAAGAAATGTATACGGATCTCAAAGAGGCTCGTTTCGGTTCCCATGCTTCGAATCTCGGGGTGGTCATCTGTTGGCCGCTTGCGGGGGAATTGGGTATTCCTGCTTTTACGGTAGATACGGTATCTACTGATGAGCTGGTTGACGAGGCTCGCCTGTCAGGGTTACATGGATTACAGAGACGAAGCCTTTCCCACGCGCTTAACAGTAAGGCAGCCGCCCACCGGGCTGCCCAAGAACTCGAAAGTGACTATGCGGAGGTCAGTCTGGTGGTCGCTCACCTGGGAAGCGGTATTTCGGTTTCCGCCCACCGGCAAGGGCGGATGATCGATGTCAACAACGCCAACAGTGAGGGGCCTTTTTCGTTGGAACGCTGCGGCGCTTTACCCTCTCTTTCACTGGTTGAACTATGTTTTCAGGGAGGAAACAGCCGGGACAAAATGGAGAGGTTGCTTACCCGTGAAGGAGGTGTATTTTCCTACCTTGCGACCAAGGACTTCCGTGAAGTGGAACAGAGAATGAAGCAGGGTGACCGGCGAGTTATGTTGGTGGTTCGTGCTTTAGCCTGGCAGGTTTCCAAAGAAATAGGTGCTATGGGAACCGTGTTATGTGGTAAGGTGGACGGGGTGATAATCACGGGAGGCATGGCATATTCCCGCAACCTGGTTGATCTCATTTCCACCCGGATAAGCTATATTGCTCCCATTTTTGTATACCCGGGAGAAAAAGAAATGGAAGCGCTGGCTGCCGGAGCCTTACGGGTTCTGCGGGGAGAGGAGCAACCGTTGCATTATAAAAATATTCCTGAGAGGAGAAACGCGGATGAATTTTGAAAATTTCCACCAGGTTATCCGTGCGGTACGGGAAAAAGGCCGTTGCCGGGTGTGTGTGGCATCAGCAGATGACGAAACAGTCCTGGGAGCCGTGCGTGACGCACGTAAAGAGGACTTCGTCAATTTTACCCTGGTCGGCCACGAGGAACGTATCTGGAGGTTGGCCATTAAAGCTGGTTTGAACTTACAGGGCATAGATATCATAGATGCTGCCATACCTTCTGAAGCAGTAACACGCGCTATCCATGAAGTGGGACAGGGAACATGTGACGTCTTGATGAAGGGGATGGTCAACAGCGCTGATTTTCTACACTCTGTGCTTGCACCGGAGGGTGGCTTGCGCACCGATCGTATTCTCAGTCACTTGGCTGTGCTTGAGGTCCCCGGTTATTATCGCTTGATTTTCATCACCGACGGAGGGCTCAATGTCAAGCCGGACTATGGTCAGAAAACTGCCATTGTCCGCAACGCGGTAGAATTTCTCCATTCCATCGGCATCGAAACTCCACGAGTAGCCTGTATAAGTGCCAACGAAAAGGTAAGCCCGAAGGTTCCCTCTACCATGGAAGCTAAAAAGTTTGTGGAAGCTGCCGCACGCGGTGAATTCCACGGCTGTCTCATGGCGGGACCCCTGGGATTGGATGCCGCGGTCAATGAAGAAGCAGCCCTTCGCAAAGGGATCGATAATCCCGTGGCAGGAAGAGCGGACCTGCTCGTTGTACCTGGAATAGAAGCAGGGAATATGCTGGCGAAATCCATCGTCTACTTCGCGCAGGGAAGAATGGCTGGACTGGTGCTGGGAGCAGCCAAACCCGTGATACTTACTTCCCGTAACGAGCCGGTATATGGAAAACTTGCTTCCATTGCCCTGGCCGCCCTTTCCGTGTTGAGAAAAACATGATTTTTCCATTCCCGTACACGGGTGGTAGGTTTCCAGCTAAACGTGTGCAGATTCGTCTTGGAGGAGGTCCCACACCGTGCGGATGTGGCGTTCGGTGGTGTTGGCCTGACCGATGGCCAGCCGCATACAGTAACGGCCCTGCAACTTTGTATGGGTAAGAAAAGCCTTTCCACTGGCATTTACCCGTTCCAAGAGGTTTGAGTTCAGGCGCTCCAACTCGTCTTCGTCCATTCCTTCACGCTTCATGCGGAAACAGATCACGGTCAGGTTAACGGGAGCAAGTATTTCAAAACCCGGATCGCTTTGTAGCAGCTGTTGAAATACGCCGGCCAGGCGAAGATGTTCCCGCAGCATTTTCCGTATTCCCTCCACGCCGTATGAGCGGATGACAAACCACAATTTCAGCGCACGGAACCGCCGGCCCAGTTGGATTCCCCAATCACGGAAGTTTTTTACCTGCGCATCAAGACCGGTTTTCAAATACTCAGGATGGATTTCAAAAGTACGGGTGAGTAATGATGAGTCCTTTACGAAATAGGCCGAACAATCGAAGTTGGTGAGCATCCACTTATGAGGATTGAAGACAAAAGAATCAGCATGTTCTACTCCGTGCAGTAAGTGCCGCTTTTCCGGTAGCAATGCAGCCGTACCGGCGAATGCGGCATCAACGTGAAGCCACACTCCGTATGTATTGCAAATACGTCCTATGGGTTCGAGAGGATCACAAGCCGTGGAGGAAGTTGTACCGGTTGTCGCAATCACACAGGCCGGCCTCACACCTTCCCTCCTGTCACGTTCCAATTCCCGCTCGAGTTCCCCGGGAACAAGGGCAAAGTCCTCGTCAGTGGATATGTACCGAAGGGCATCCCGGCCGAGCCCGGCGATTTTGACTCCCTTTTCCACGCTGGAGTGTGCTTCTCGAGAAGCATACACAGCGAGCGGTTTGATAAGGCCGCGCTGGTTTGAATCGAAAGATGTGGCCCTCTCCCTGGCGGTGAGAAGTGCACACAAAGTAGCCGTGGAAGCGGTATCCTGGATGACGCCGGCCCACCCTTCGGGAAGACCGATCATCCCACGCAGCCATTCCAGCACGACTTCTTCGAGTTCTGTGGCTGCCGGTGAAGTGAGCCACATCATGCACTGGGCTCCAAGCCCCGCTGTAAGGACTTCAGCGAGAACAGAAGGAGGGCTGGCGTTTGCGGGGAAATAAGCGAACCAACCCGGATGCTGCCAATGGGTGATTCCTGGAAGGATGACATCCTGGAAGTCATTAAAAATATTTTCCATTGGTTCAGCCTCTTCAGGCGGTTCAGACGGAAGCTTCCCTTTCACTTCGCCCGCTTTCACCTGTGAGCGAACCGGATATTTTTCAATTTCTTCCCAGTAATCAGCCAGCCAATCGATACATTTGTGTCCGAAAAGACGAAAAGTTTCTCTGTCCATGTGGCGGTCATCCTCTCTTTTTCCCTGGGTTATTCGTATTTTCTGTTTCCTCAAGCTTGTACCTTATGTTCTTTTTTATTTTCATCCCTGTGCTTTGACTCCTGGCTCTCGACTAATGATGTTTTTCCCATTATCTCCAATATACCGATCCACCGCAAGAAGTCACATTCTGTGGTGGCATCGAAGATTTTCCCTTCTCCCTACTCACTGCATTAAAAGAGGAAACGGTTTCCCCTTCATTATGGAGAAAGGTATAATGGAGCGCGTGTATCCCTTATAAGCACAATGAGGCTGTCTGTATCTCCAGGGAAAAAAGAAACCGCAGGGAGCATGTATTCATGAATGTCAATGTCGGAGTTGCGCTGGTATCAATTTCAGCGATATCCTTTGCTTTTCTTCCCATATTTACCCGGGTGGCCTACGAGGCGGGTGCTGATCCCCTCGGTGTGCTGGTTATTCGTTTTGCCGCGGCTTCAGCGATCATGGCTCTTTTGGTTCTTCCACGCCGGCTTCCGCTTCCAGGGAGAAGAACACTGGTTTTTTTATTCCTGATGGGAGGTGTTGGATATGTGGGGCAGTCATTTTTATATTTTACTGCCCTCACAATGGCTCCAGTCGCACAGATAACCTTGCTTTTATATCTCTATCCTGCCATAGTCACAATTCTTGCGGTGGTGCTGTGGAAAGAACGGGTTACCCCGCCCGGTATCATTGCTCTTGTCGCTGCTTTGGCCGGCATGGTACTCGTGGTGGGGATCGAGGGGGGTGGGCACCCCTTAGGCGCACTTGCCGGGTTGGGAGCTGCTGCTACCTATTCCGGATATATAATGGTCGGAAGCCGGGTGGTTCCCAGGGGAGGCGCACTTCAGGCTTCATGGATGATCATGAGTTCGGCTGCGCTGGTGTTTGCCGTGATTTCACTGGTACAGGGTGTGAATCTTCCAACAACAGCAGCGGGTTGGGGAGCGGTGAGTGGAATAGCTGCTATTTCCACTGTTTTGGCAATCGTGACTTTCCTGGCCGGTCTTGAGCGTATCGGTCCGACTCGATCTGCCACTGTCTCTGCCCTGGAACCGGTGGTCACGGTGGCACTCGCCGCCCTCTTGTTAGGAGAAACCCTCACCCCGGCAAGGCTCTCGGGCGGGGCGCTCATTCTTCTCGCCGTTGTGGTGCTTTCTCGAAAGGCTCCTGCTGCGGGTAAGAAGACTGTTCCTAGGAAAAAGGAGGAAATTTCATGAGAGTGTGTGTCTTTCAGGTAGATGCTTTTACTGCACGTCCTTTTCGGGGCAATCCGGCTGCAGTGGCGTTCATGGAGGAATGGCTGCCTGAGGATTGGCTGCAGGGATTTGCGGAGGATATGAACCTTTCAGAAACGGCCTTCCTGGTGAAAGAAAATGAGAGATTTAGGCTTCGCTGGTTTACGCCGCGGGTGGAAGTGGAACTATGTGGTCATGCGACCTTAGCTGCTGCACATGTTTTATGGGAAAGTGGGAGAGTATCGCCCTCCGATGAAGTGGT
>PWXL01000031.1 GCA_003561145.1 Candidatus Atribacteria bacterium | reverse complement strand
ATTTTTCTCCATGGTTGACCACATCCTCCATCCCCTTCCATACACCGGCCTTCCGTACACGGCGGCCCTGCTTCTTGGAAAATAACAGGCGCAACCTGCTTGACGAGTGTGAGCATCTCCAAGCAAGCCTCCCGGATCTCCCACTGAGCACGGTTACACAAGCGCAACCGGAACACGTGGAGAAGTTCCCGGGCATTGGCTGTAAACACAAGAACTGTTGTCACGGCCTGGGGAAAAACATAACGTGCATCTTCACGCGCAATTCCAATGCGCAACAATTGCTTGTATGCATCACATGCCTTGTTTACGGCTTCCTGGAAAAACATTGTAGCACGCTTATCCTCGCCTATGGAAGGCGGGATCACATATTCAGGTTTCTCCAGCTCCACATAACGCTGGCTCTGTTGGGAAAAAGAAGCAAGCCGATGACGAACCAACTGATGGGAGGATGCGCGTGAAAGACCTTCCAATAAAAAGGAAAATGAGGCATGTTCTAAAACAGAATGGTGTCCTCTTGCAAGCAGGCTGCGGATCAGAGAACGATCATCATGAGGTGAAGCCGGCTGAGGTGCGCTCCTGCTGTAACATGTCCGTGCCGCACGTACAATCACATCTTCAGGGTCGGGTGTGTAGGCTATAAGGGAAATTTTCATTGATGGCAAAAAAGGCAGCCCAGGGGCTCCCTTTTTCCGTCCGTGCCTTCATGGCGAGAACGGACCTCAATATCTGTCCCCGTACTTGGCTCTGAATTTTTCTACTCTTCCCGTGGTATCCACCAGTTTTTGCTGACCGGTAAAAAAAGGGTGGCACTGGGAACAGATTTCAACCTTTATTTCCGGATGTTTTGTGGAACGGGTCTGAAAATTATTTCCGCAAGCGCATACAACCCTTGTTTCTTTATATTCCGGATGTATATTTTTTTTCATTGACAATTCACCTCGATAGGTATCCCCGCTATCAGTTACGGAAACTCCCCTGAAATACAGCGAATGACATTATAGCATAGCTCTCCACATACAGCAAAATTTACCTCACTGACTTAATAACCTGGTCAATAGCCTTGAAAAACTCCCTGTTTGATTTTGTATTCCTCATCCTGTCAATGACCATTCGCACCCCTTCTTGTGGTTCTACATTGGCCAGCAACTTTCGGAGCATCCATATGCGATCCAAATCCGGCTTTCTGATCAAGAGCTCTTCCCGGCGGGTTCCCGAGCGGTGTATGTCTATGGCAGGAAACAAACGGATTTCCGAAAGTGCACGGCTGAGGTGGAGTTCCATGTTTCCAGTACCTTTGAATTCTTCATAAATAACCTCATCCATCCGGGATCCTGTTTCAACGAGAGCGGTTGCCACAATTGTAAGACTCCCGCCTTCCTCGATATTGCGGGCTGCTCCAAAAAATCTTTTCGGCCAATGCAAAGCCGCAGAATCAATACCACCGGAAAGTGTTTTCCCCGTGGTGGGAACGACCAGGTTATTGGCCCGTGCCAAGCGGGTAATACTGTCAAGCAGGACCACTACGTCTTTTCCTTCTTCTACCAGTCTTTTGGCTCTCTCCAGGGCGAGGTCGGCAACCCGCAGATGGTTTTCCGGTTTCTGGTCGAAAGTGGAAGGGATGACGCTTCCCCGAACAGAGCGTTCCATGTGTGTCACTTCTTCCGGTCTCTCATCAACCAGAAGAACGATAAGCACGGCGTTGGGATGGTTGGTGGTGACCCCGTTTGCTATTTTTTCCAATAGTATTGTTTTGCCCGCCTTAGGGGGAGATACGATCAGACCCCTCTGACCTTTTCCCAAGGGAGCGAATATGTCAATGATGCGGCTTGATATTTCATCGGCCGCTGTTTCCAGAATAAAAGGTTCATTGGGAAAAATGGGCGTCAGATTATCAAACAGGGGCCGCTTCTTGGCCTGTTCGGGATCTTCGTCATTAATAGCTTCGATACGCAGCAAAGCGTAGTATCTTTCCCCTTCTTTCGGGGGGCGTATCTGTCCAGCAACTTTATCACCGCTTGAAAGCGCAAATCGCTTGATCTGTGACGGGGAAACATACACATCATTTTCACATGCGGTGAAGTCGTCTGAAGTACGTAAAAAACCATACCCCTCTGCTGTAATTTCCAAAACTCCCTCACTGAATATATAGCCCTTCGATTCAGTTGCTTTTCTAAGAATTTCGTAAATCAATTCATTCTTTCTTTTCCTGGTAGAACTTGAAATATTCAATTTTTGTGAGATTTCAGTAAGTTCCGTATTGGTTTTATTTTTCAAATCGGCCAGAGAGTATTGGAGTCCGGAATTTTTCCGCTCCTTGTCAGTCTCTCGTTCCCCAGAATAAACATCGATGGAACTGTTTTCTTGAACCAAAATAAACTCCTCCTGTTCCTATGGTATGACCATGTTACGTACCAACTCGGCGTGTTCTGGAGCATCAACATCAAATCCAATTTCCGGATACGGAGTGATAACAGCCAGTCCTTTCATACCAAGTATTTTCTTCACACGATCCTCAATGTCACGAATACCGACCCTTCGTAAGAGAAATTTCAGAATGATGCGCACACCCAAGAGACGGGCTATGGCCAGCGGATTTTTCCGCTGGGATATTACCTTGGAGATCCACTCTTTTCGCTTTTGTACTATCGCAGGATCAACATAGAGCATATTCCCTCCACTGAAGCATCCTTCCCGCAGACAAACAAAAGTTCGCTTGGAGTAACCGAATTTTTTCTGGTACACTTCCTTGCGGATTATGGGGTAATAAAAGTCAGCATTCCGTTTGTCGCAACGGTATAAAAAATCCTGTATCATTTCTCCCTTCAGGAGGGGCGTATCGCTTGTCACCACAAGCACCCTCTCCTGGGAGTGGAGATAGTTAAGGCCGTTTACGGTGCTTTCAAAGGGGTTTTCTCCGGAAGGAACTACCTCTTCAACCAATCCTTTGATTCGGCATTTCAACTCATAGACAGCCCCAACCACGACAATTCTTCGAACGGTTGGAACATCCTTGAGGGAATCTATGACATACTCTATCATAAAACGGTCATGAATGGCAAGTAGGGCACGATTCGTTACCCCATATTTTTTTTGAAATCTCTCATCTCTGCCTCCGCCGGCCAGGATTATTGCGTCGGGCAACCGCTTTTCCTCCCTTCGCTGTTGCCTTTTTGAATATAGAGCGGCACGTGAGTAAGGGTTTGGGCGACGCGGCTCTCAATCCCCTGGTCTTTGAGCCGTGCGCTGACTCGCAATGCAGAATCCTTCCCCCGAACACAGCCGACGAGGGTTGAACCGCTTCCACTGAGAAACACCCTGCTACAACCCTGCCGGATAAGTATCTCCCGTACTTCCACCAGTCGGGGATAAGTTGAAAAAACGATATCTTCAAAATCGTTGGCCATGAATGAATCATGTATGAGGCTCTGTATATTCTTCACATACTTCTCTGGTGCGTTTGTAGCAAGATCCTCCGTTTTCGGCTTCCCTGCGCTGCGCGTGTCCCATGCTGAGAATGCCCAAGCCGTAGGAATACCAAAGCCCGGGAACGCGAGTACCAGGTACACATGCGGAGCATGTTCAAGCGCGAACACATGTTCTCCTTTCCCCTTGATCCTGGCAAAAGGTATCTCAGAAGCAAAAAACGGTACATCGGAACCAATGCTGGCTGAAGCTTCCAGCAGCGCTTCACGAGACACGTTGACACCCGTTATGCGGGAAAAAAAGCGTAAAAGTGCCGCAACATTACTGCTCCCTCCACCTAAACCGCTGGCAGGTGGTATGTATTTCCGTATGCGCAAGGAAAAACCCATATTACGCAGGGGAGGATACAGGTCCCGAACTGTTGTGAGCAACACCGCCAGCATGCTCCCCGGACCTGTAGGAATATCGATATTGCACTGTATGCGATCATGAGAATCGCTTCGGTAGATTTCAATCTCATCATATACATCGATGAGTTGAAGGATGGAATCGATATTGTGATATCCGTCATCCCGCTCTGACTCGATACGCAAGAACCAATTAATCTTGGCAAAAGAACGTATCGTAGCGATTCTCTTGCCTCCCACCTTCACCGGTTCCAAGGAGCAAGCATGAGTATTGTTTTGTCGTAATTGATCTTTATTGCCGGGAACACAAGGTATGGTCATCATGGGAGTTAACAGATCACCTCACCGGATGGAAAACCGTAGCCAATGCGAGGATCCCGCTGGAATTAACAAAGAAAACCCTTGGAACTCATAATGTTCGGAGTTTCTTTTTCCGGAAAACGTTCAACACGATGATACCCCAGCTCGGGAAATGAAGCAAGGGCCTGCTGAAAAGAGTCACAATCACCTCTCACCATCACGCGTAACTCACCCGTCCCTGTTGACGCTATACCGTTTTTATACAGGAATACGTGGAGTGTTTCCGCCGTGGCCACAGCGGGATCCACCACGTGCGCACGTTCCGCCGTGAGGTGTTCAAAAAAACCGCTGATAAGGGAAAAATGGGTACATCCCATTACCAAAACATCAACTCCTTCATTCATAAGCTCTTCAAGTTCCCGGCGTACTTTGTTTACGTGTACTTGTGAGTTGTATTCTCCTCGCTCTACGGCTTCTATGAACTCGGGCCAGGCTTTTTCTATAACACGCACGGATGGATTACATTCAGTGATATACTGCCTGAATAAAGCGCTTTTCACCGTGGCCTTCGTCGCAAGTACGGCAATAACCCCGTTACGTGTCATCCTGGCAGCTGCTTGGGCACCAGGTTCAACGATACCAATGATTGGAAAAGGGTAACAGGCGCGCAGTTCCGGTAAACAACTTGAGCTTACGGTTCCACAAGCTGTAATAACAATCTTGGTCTTCTCCTCTTCGGAAAAATAAGAAAAAAAAGGTTGTATTATCTGCAGTAAATGAGCAGGAGTCTTATTTCCGTAAGGAAAATACTGTGGATCGGCCAAATAGACTATCTTTTCACTTGGAAGACGCTGGCGTAAGGCCCGGACCACACTGAAACCTCCAACACCTGAATCAAGAATACCAATGGGGTGGTTTTTCACCACACCATCCTCTTTTTCTCTTTCCTGATTCTCCGGAAATCAAGTGCAGCAGAAACAAACCCGGAAAACAGAGGATGAGGTTTGTTGGGACGCGATTTAAACTCAGGGTGAAATTGCACTCCCACAAACCAGGGATGATCGGGGAGTTCCATGATCTCGACCACTTCTAACTCCGGGTTATATCCCGCAAGCACCATACCTGCCTGTTCTAAGCGCTCGGCAAAGTGCGAGTTAAATTCATAACGGTGCCGGTGCCGTTCCTTCACTTCTTCCAACTGGAAGAGATTTCTACTCAGTGAAGGTGACAAAACACACTGAAAATCCCCGAGACGCATTGTTCCTCCCATTTCACTCATACTACGCTGGGACGGAAGAAGGTCAATGACCGGGTAAGGAGTGTCAGGGAGGAATTCCGTAGAATGTGCATT
>PWXL01000260.1 GCA_003561145.1 Candidatus Atribacteria bacterium | reverse complement strand
TTAGCTTTGCCTACCCATCGCCTTGTTCATGACCTTCCCGAAGAAGCAATACGGAGGTTTTTCACTGTTTGTGAGAGGTTTTTCACCGTCAAGCGGTTTGAAAATGAGGAAGCCATGGAAAGCTTCCTGGAGAGAAGTCCCCGCCGTACAATCGGAGTGTACAACAAGGTAACGAATGAGTGGAGGGCTATAACTCTCCGGGAAGAGAAGGTAATGGACGAACTCTTGGGAACCGAAAATGTGAACAGGTTCCTCGATTCATCAATTCTCCATGAACTGGTGTTGAAGAGAGTTCTTGGCTTGAGCGAAGCAATGCAGGCGGATAATGTCGATTATTTGAAAGGAAGCAAGGATGTATTCGCGGTGGCACGGCAGGAAAACAACTACCAGCTGGTGTTTGTCATGCGACCAACCCCCCTTGAAGAGGTTGAACGGGCGGTAGCGCATTCACAGCGCATGCCCCAAAAGTCCACCTATTTTTACCCCAAAATCTGGACAGGTCTTGTGATGAGGCTGTTGGAAGGAAATATCTGATGAGTATACGTATTGTGATGGCGCTGGATATCCTTCCGCTCGAACGGGTGAAAACACTGTGCCATGAAATCACTTCCTTGGTTGACCTGGTGGAGGTGGGAACGCCCCTCATCGTACAGCATGGGCTTGGAGTGGTGCAAAAGGTGCGTGAGTGGACAGGTGAGGCTGTGCCTCTTTTTGTTGATACCAAGATAGTAGACGCCGGAAGGTGGGAAACAGAGGAGGCGGCTCGAGCTGGAGCCCAACTTATCTCCGTACTTGCCGGAGCTTCAGCGGTAACCCTGCGGGAAGTGAGGGAGACGGCTCACAAACTTGGAGTGGGTATGGTGGTTGACAGTATTGACCTTGCTCCTTGTGATAGGGAAAAGGCGGATTTCATTGATACACTGCGTCCGGAGTACGTGTGCCTCCACCTCTCCTCTGATGAAGCGGGGAAGGGAGAAAAGCTGTCAGAAAGAATCACCGCACATCCGCTGGGGAATACGAAAGCTTCACACCTCATGGTGGCTGGAGGCATCGGTCCTTCTACTTTACCTGCCCTTCTTTCAGTGGTTCAGCCGGCCCTGGTGGTGGTGGGATCCTCTCTGACCAGGAGTGAGGCACCGGAAAAAGTGGCGGAAAGCTTGAGGAGGATGGTCGATGAAGAAAAGCTTTAAAAAGGCACTTCAAGTTGTTGTACGTGAAGCGGAAGAATTGTTGTCCACTGTGCGGCCGGATGCACTCAAAAGTTTCCTGGAAAAACTCCAAAATGAATGGCGTACTTCCCGGCTTTTTTTCTGGGCCCGCGGTAGAAGTTTTTTAATGCTCAAAGGTTTTGCCATGCGGCTTATGCATATGGGCTATGAGGTTCACCTGGTGGGAGAACCGGATTGTCCTTCCATCGCAGCCGGTGATGTGTTGATACTTGCTTCGGGCTCGGGAGGGACCGCCTCGGTTCTTCTTTTTGCCCAGAAGGCGAAAGAAATAGGTGCAAGCGTTGCGGCCGTAGTGGGGAAACCTCAATCCAGGGCAGCAGGTATTGCAGATTGTGTGATCGAATTCCTGCCTCAAGAAGCTCCACAGTCAATTCAGCTTTCCAGCGGGGGTGGTGGAACGCGTTTCGAACACGCCTTGATGCTTTTGTTCGACTCGGTGGTGTTGGTCATGATTCAGGAACGGCGGGAAGAAGCCTACCGTGAGATGATGACCCGTCATGCTAATCTCGAATAAATTTACATTATATTAAGCAATAATTAATTCCACCCCTTGGTTTTGGGCCAGTGAGACATAAGATTCCGGGATACCCGAATCAGTTATAATAAAATTGAAATCATTCAGGTCCGCGAAGTGAGCTATTTTGACCTTATCAAATTTTGAAGAATCAACAAGCAATATCTTTTTATCCGAAGATTCCAAGGCCGCTTTTTTTGTTTCAACTTCATACGTGTTGGCGCAGGTAATACCGAGTTTTTTTTCGATTCCCGCGGCGGAAAGAAAAGCTTTATTGGCCCTGTTTTTCCTCAGTAAATGTATCCCTTCCGTACTTTCGAACATAAGGGTGTTTTCGTGAAAATAGCCACCGGTAAAAATAGTTTTCCAATTCGGGTTTTCAAAAACCTTTTGGAGAATATTGAGCGTGAAACAGATTATGGTAAGGGGTATGGTGGTAGGAATAAACTTGGTAAGGTGATCAGTAGTAGAGCCTGTATCGATAATCAAGGTATCGTTTGGTTTAACCAGGCTCGCTGCTTTCCGGCAAATCCTGATCTTTTCCCGAATCATTCGTGATTCGGCTGTGGTGATTAAATATTTTTCATTATTCATATCGAGAGCCACGTCCTTTTTCAGGATGGCTCCTCCTGGAATGATCGAAGCTATATTTTCCTTCGATAAAGCATCAAGATCCCGCCGAATAGTCATCTCGGAAACTTTAAGTGTATGGGAAAGGTCTTTGATGCGGACCGCTCCATTAAGGGAGAGGGTATTAGTAATGTAGTTTATTCTCTCTCTTTTTTTCATCATAACCTGCTAAGCGGTATCTACCAGGATAATGGATATATCCTGGTAGATAATCTTTTGTGTTATATTGGTGAATTTGGTAACAATTATACTAACACTCATAACAATGTATTTCTACGCTCTTGTCAAATATTTTTCTTACACAATTTTCCTACAGGATGTTTGACAGCTGGTTTTTCATATGTTATATACATAACAATTAATGTTCTTATTTTAACATTTTCTAAATTTATTGTGCCGTGGTAGGTTTAAGTAGGTGTAAATATTGACAAATGATACTGACATATGTTAATTATATTAGCTCAGAAGGGAAAAAGTAATCCTTAATTCCAGAAGAAAAATGGATGGAGAGGAGTAGTGAACAACATGGATGTTTATTCAGATGCTTTGGGGATGATTGAAACGAGGGGATTTGCCTCTATGGTGGAAGCATCCGATGCGATGGTGAAGGCGGCGCGGGTGGAGCTGACCGGCTATGAAAAAATCGGCGGAGGATATGTAACAGCCATTGTGCGGGGAGATGTAGCGGCGGTTCGAGCGGCGCTGGATGCAGGTCAAGCTGCGGCGGAAAAGGTGGGTGAGGTTGTATCTGTGCACATCATCCCCAGGCCGCATGCCAACGTTGATGAAGCACTTCCCCTGGGTCGTGGCGAGAACAAGGGGAAGAAGTCATAGGGTGAAAAAACAGTTTATGCAACAATAAGGGGTGAAATTCATCTATGATTCTTGCCCGGGTGGTGGGAACGGTGGTTTCCACCCGCAAAGATGAAAAGATCGAGGGTATTACATTTTTGCTGCTGGAAAAGATAGACCCCTCAACTTTAGAGGGTAAAAGTGATTATCTTGTCGCCATGGACAGCGTTGGAGCAGGTAAGGGAGAAATTGTTTTTTATGTGGCAGGAAGCAGTGCCCGGCTGACCAAAGTGACCGAGGGAAAACCAAGCGACGCTGCCATAGTGGCTATTGTTGATGAAATTGAATTAGAAGGTGAAGCGGTATACCAAAAAGATCTTATTTCACCTTCCAGGGATAGCAAAAAAACAGGCGGAAGTTGACATGACCTTTGGGAAAGTAACCGGGACTGTTGTAGCAAGCCAAAGAAGTGACGAAATAACAGGATTGAAGTACCTACTGGTCCGCTCCTGCAACGAGAAGGGTGATATGGGCGATGATTACCTGGTTGCTTTAGACTTGGTCGGATGCGGGAGGGGAGAAATGGTGCTTCTTTCCCAGGGGAGTTCTGTCCGCCAAACCGAAGTCACCAAACAGAAAGCAGTAGATTGCGTGATCGTTGGTATTGTCGACCTGGTTGAAAAACAGGGGAAGGTCGTTTTCCGGAAATAAGGGAAAGAGAGAACCGGGGATTGCTGTATGGACATTCCTAAACTGGTCAGGGAGATGGGAGTCGTCGGGGCGGGAGGAGGAGGTTTCCCCACCCACCTCAAGATTTCTCATCCCTGTGATGTGGTGATTGCCAATGGGACCGAGTGCGAGCCCTTGCTTTGTAACGATAAGCTGGTCATGGAAGAAGACGCTGAATCGGTTGTGGATGGATTACGTTTGGCAATGGTGTCTACTGGTGCCGGAAAAGGGGTAATAGCCCTGAAGGAGAAAAATACGCCAGAGGAATTATCTTTGTTGAGGGCAACGGCGGATAAAGAAGATCTCGATATTTTCTATGTGGGTGATTATTACCCGGCAGGCGATGAATTCCTCCTGGTGCAGGAAATTTTAGGAAGAGTGGTGCCGGAAGGATCAATTCCGCTTGCTATTGGAGCAGTGGTACTCAATGTAGAAACTCTGAAAAATATCGCCGATGCAGTTCGAGGAAAGCCGGTGATTTCCCGAACCATCACCTGCGGCGGTGAAGTCCGCCGCCCCTCGGTACTAAAGGTTCCAGTTGGGACAACCTTTCAAGACGTTTTTCATTACTGCGGCGGGGTGACGTGTACGGATTATGCGATTGTCATGGGGGGACCGATGATGGGTTCGGTGGTGACCGATCCTTTAACACCCGTTAATAAAACCACCACCGGCCTTTTCGTTTTGCCTGGTGACCACATGTTGGTGCGGAAAAGAACCCTGCCTATCACTTTCATCATAAAACAAAGCAAAGCCGCCTGCTGCCAGTGTACATATTGCACGGAGTTGTGTCCACGTTACCTTATCGGGCACGACCTGGTCCCTCATAAAATTATGCGGCAGATCAACCTTGGACTGGATGTCCCCCCACACATTATTGAAAACGCCTTTTTATGCAGCGAGTGTGGATTATGCGAGGTGTATGCATGTCCGATGGAGCTTTCTCCCCGGGTAGTCAACCAGGCTATCAAAGACCGTTTTATGGAGTCCGGCTATCGACCCGCTTTCTCCCAAAGGGATATTCAGGTAGAGGACACTTATCTCTACCGGAAAATACCGGGTTCTGTTTTGAAAAACCGGCTTCATCTTTATCGTTATGATGGTATTGAATTCACCAGGATAGAGAAAGTTGAACCGGAGAGAGTGGAACTCCTGCTGAAACAACATGCCGGCGAATCAGCCCGGGCGGTGGTGCAGGAGGGTGATTTAGTCAAAGAAGGTGACCTGATGGGAGAGTGCGGTGGAGAAGTCAGCGCCCGCGTGCATGCCAGCATAAATGGACGAGTAACTTTTGTTGATAAGGATAGGATATTCATCGAACGGGAAAAATCCGGAGTAAGTGAGTGATGAACATAACCGTTTTGGGAGTACTGGAATTTAACTCGATAGCCATAGGAATAAAAGCGTTGGACGCCATGGTTAAGGCCGCTCCGGTAAAGGTGATTGATGCCAAGACCATATGTCCGGGAAAGTTCTATATCATCGTGAACGGTGAGGTGGCCGAAATAGACGCATCACTGACTGCAGGCAAGTCAGTAGATGAGGGGTGTTTGGTTGACGAATTGTTTATTTCCAACCTGCATCCCCAGGTGGTTCCCGCTATTTTGGGTGCTGTAGACTGTAAAATTTGGAAAGCCGTAGCGGT